>CALJKH010000221.1 GCA_937973575.1 uncultured Solirubrobacterales bacterium
AGATCTACACAGGCGAAGACACTCTTTCCCTACACGACGCTCTTCCGATCTGTTGTCCTTGCCGGGATCGTGGCCACTGGTATTTCACTTGGGCTTTCGCTTCTTTTCTCCCGTTCGATCCTCCTGCCGATGGCGGAAATTCGTAAGGCAGCGAGGGACGCTCGCGAGGGTGACTTCACTGTGCGAGTCCCAGTTGTCACTGCCGACGAAATTGGCCGCTTGGCAATTGGCTTCAACGCACTGATGGACGGCATGCAGGAGCGTGACCGGCTGGAGACCGCGCTTGAAACATTCTCCGACCCGGCGATCGTTGAGGCAGTCAAGACTGAGGACAACTCAACCCTGATTACAAGCGAAGCTGATGTGAGCGTCATGTTCGTTGACATCCTCGGGTTCACGAGCTTTGCTGAGCGGACAACTCCGCAGGCAGTTGTGGACCGGCTCACGGACTACTTCGACATGGTCGTGCCAGCAGTGGAACGTCACGGCGGACACGTCAATCAGATGTTTGCTGATGGCCTGATGGCTGTTTTTGGTGCTCCCGAGGCCTTGCCAGAGCATCCTGACCGGGCTGTTGACGCAGCCCTTGAGATCATGACTTTGATCAAGAGTCGCTTCGGGCCAGCGCTTGAGGTTGGTATTGGAATTAACTCGGGGCCTGTTGTGGCGGGCGCAATCGGCGGTGGCGGGTCAGCTCGCTTCACGGTGATTGGTGATGCTGTGAATACTGCCGAGCGAGTTGAGCGGGCTACCCGAATTACAGGTGACACGATCCTGATCTCCGGCGCGACCCATTCCCGCCTTGCGCGGGACCACGGTGGTTTCGACGAGCGCCCAGCTGTGCCAATGAAGGGCAAGAGCGCTCAGGTTCGCCTGTGGGCGCCCAAGCTGCACAGTGCCGTCGAGGGCCTCGGCGGAAGCGACCTCGAGGATGTTGCAGCCGCTGCGCCTGACGGATTGATGGGCGAGTTCCAAGTCGCACGCCGTGACGACGACTGAAGGTCGAGCATCACGGATCTGGTCCGGGGTGAAGGCGGTCTTTTCGCGACTGGGTAAAGACAATGTCACCGGTCTCGCAGCAATGGTCGCCTACAACCTGGCTATCTCAGTAGTGCCGCTCGCGGTCTTGGCGCTTTGGGTTGCCGGCAGGATCGCTGGATCGGCTGAGTTTGAGGAGGCGATAGCGCGAGACCTTGGTGCGATCTTCCCCGGCCCGGCCGATGGGACCCTTCAGTCGCTGCTCGGGCGAATCCGGACCGGCGCGCCCGGTCTAGGCATCGCAGCGATCATCTTCAGTATTTGGACCGGCATGAGCTTCTGGGGGGCGATTGATACTGCCTTCGATCGAATCTACGAGCTTCCATCGCGCGGATGGGTAAAGCAGAAGCGGTTCTCCTTCCTGATGCTCTGGCTAGTCGTGCTTTTCATGGCAGCGACGATCGCAGTGCCCATCGCTCAGAGCGCGATCGCCGGTGTTCGAGCCGACCTGCCGTTTGGTCTAAGCGAGGTTCCGGGGGCGGCGCTCGCATTCTCATTGGCACTGGGCGTAGCTCTTCTATTCCTTACTCTGCTTGCGATCTACTCGCTCGGGCCAAACAGGCGGCTGCCATGGCGTGAGGTGTGGCCTGGTGCAGTTCTTGCCACCGCGGTGATCGCCCTTACCGATTACATCTATCCGTACTACCTCACGAATGTGAGCTCGGTCTGGCGGTTTGGAACGACGGCTGTCTTCCTCGTGATCGTGTTGGCCTGGTTCTACCTAGTCGCGTTGGTGATCCTGCTTGGTGCGGAGGTAAACGCTTGGCGGCTTGAGAGGCGCCGCTCCAGGCGCGCGATGCTCGAGTCAGGCACCGCTTTAGAGATTTAAATCAGGCACGGAATCGTTTCCCTTGCTGCGCTTCTTAACCCGCTCCGGGTAGGCTCCATGCACTTCCCTTACGTAAAAGGACTTTTATGAGCACTTCAGACCAGACTTCAAACGACGCAACAAGCGGAGAGGCCCAGTTCCACGGCGGCCGCTTGATCGCAAAGCGCCTTAAGGCACACGGAGTAACCAAGCTTTGGACCCTCTCCGGAGGCCACATTTTCCCGATCTATGACGGTTGCCGTGAGGAGGGCATTGACATTGTTGATGTCCGCCACGAGCAGACCGCAGTCTTTGCAGCTGAGGGTTGGGCCAAGGTCACGCGTGAGCCTGGTGTAGCTGCTCTCACAGCTGGTCCGGGTGTAACCAATGGCATCAGCGGTATCGCTGGAGCCCAGAGCAACCAGTCACCGGTCATCGTCTTCGGCGGCCGCGCACCTCAGATGCGATGGGGGATGGGCTCGCTTCAGGAGTTCGACCACGTGCCGCTGATCGCACCGGTCACCAAGTTCGCAGGCACTCCGATGTCCACGGACGAGATCCCGACGATGGTTGACCAGGCTTTCAATGCTTCGCTCTCGGCCCCGTCAGGCCCAAGCTTCCTTGATTTCCCGATGGACTATGTGTTCTCCGAGGGTGCTGATGTGAGCTCAGAACCAGCTGACTCGCCACGCCCGTGGGACGGGCCCGCAGCCGGTGGTTCCGATCTGGACAAGGCAATCGAACTGCTTAAGAACGCTGAGCGCCCAGCCGTGATGGCCGGCACCAACCTCTGGTGGGGCCGCGGCGAGGTTGAGCTGCTCAAGCTCTGTGAGGAGCTTGGTGTTCCTGCTGCAGTCAACGGAATGGCACGCGGTGCGATCCCTGCTGACAGCCCAATTTTCCGCAGCCGTGCGCGTGGTGCAATGCTCAAGGAAGCTGATGTGGCACTTGTCATCGGCGTACCGATGGACTTCCGCCTTGGCTTCGGCGGCACCTTTGGCGAGGACACGAAGCTGATCGTCCTTGACGTTGCTAAGCCGGAGCGCGCACACCCACGTGAAGTGGCCGCAGAGCTGTATGGCGCAATGCCCGCAACCCTTGCCGCAATCCGCGAAGGCGTTGGAAGCCCGCTGAACACACAGGCATGGCTTGATTCGACAGCTGCTATCGAAGCTGAGAAGCGCGCTGCTGAGCATGAGGAGATGAACGACCCACGTGCGCCACTGCATCCGATGCGCCTCTACAAGGAGCTCTCGGAGTTCATTGACCGCGACGCAATCGTCGTCATCGATGCTGGTGACTTCGGCTCCTACGCTGGCCGCGTGATCGACTCCTACGAGCCAGGCTCATGGCTTGACCCAGGCCCGTTCGGCTGCCTCGGCGCCGGCCCAGGCCAGGCGCTTGCTGCGAAGATCGCCCACCCGGACAGGCAGGTTGTGCTGATCCTCGGTGACGGCGCCTTCGGCTTTGCCGGCATGGAGTACGACACCCTCGTGCGCCACGGCGTACAGGTCGTCGGCGTGATGGGTAACAACGGCATTTGGGCGCTCGAGAAGCACCCGATGGAGTTCCTCTACGGCTACTCCGTTGCTGCCGACCTCCAGCCTGAGCTTCCTTACGAGAAGGTCGTTGAGGCTCTCGGCGGTTATGGCGAAGTCGTCACCAAGCCGGAGGACATGCGCCCAGCCTTGGAGCGCGCCTTCTCAAGCGGTAAGCCGGCACTTGTCAACGTGTTGACGGACCCTGAAGTCGTTTACCCACGCAAGGCCAACCTGGCTTAGTCGGGTGCTGCGGCAAGCGCCGCAGCCTTGAAGCAGGTCCTGAAATAACTCGGGCCCCGCAGCCGCTGGTGCGGTTGCGAGGCCCGATGGTCAGGCTTGGTTGCTGTGGCTGTCGGTCAGCCGGTGAAGGCTGCGCACTTCTTGACGGTGAATGGCTTCTGAATGGGATTGAACGACGACCCATTGACGATGGCCGCGAACGCCGCGAGCTTCTTGCCAACGGGGACCTTGCCGCTGAGGGTCCGAGTAACGCCTGCTCCTGGGAATGCGAACGACGCAGTTGCGAATATCTGCCTTATGAGGTAATCCCTCGGGTTGGTGATAGGCGCGAGATATACGGAAATCTCGCCGACTGCATACCCGGACTGCGGCTTCACTGACACAGTCACCTTGCCGGTTGAGGACTTTGAGCAGGGAGCCTTGACGGTGAACGTTCCTGTTCCAAAGCTTGCGGCGCTGGCTGCGGTTGGGACTGCGAAGAGTGCTGCTGTGGCGGCGAGGGCCGCGATTGAGATACGACTATGTTTTT
>CALJKH010000222.1 GCA_937973575.1 uncultured Solirubrobacterales bacterium
TTGGTAGAGGTAGGTCTTCACGTAAAGCGTGCCGAAAGGCGTGCAGTTCGGACCATTACCCGGAGTTGCCTCCCACGTGCGGCTGTACTGGGTCGTGTCGGTTGCAGGGTCAGCACATGCAGGTGCAGCACCAGTCAGCTGAAGCTGAGCAATGGCCGAAACGATCGGACGAAGAATCGCCCAACCTGTGCCGATCCTCGAGCTGGCACAGCTTGCTGCAAGCTGAGTTGGACTCGCATACTCGCTGAGATTGCAGGTTGGAGCAGCTGACTTGTTAACCGTTGAGCCTGCTGGGAAGTCCATAAAGACCTTGCCAACCGGGCTAGCCGTGTTAGCCGCACGAGTTGAAGCGGAGTCACGGGTCGAAAGGTATGCATCAAGCAGAACATTCTTGCCGTTTGCGGGCTTAGCACCGCTAACTGGCAGAAGCTTGATCTGGGCTTGCTGCACATTGGCAGCTGAAGCGCTGCCAGCAACGGCAAGCGATCCAAGAGCAGCAATTGCTGTGGTGATGATTACTTTGCGCAAGGTTTCTCCTCCTCGAGATTCAGCGCTGGATTAACGTATCTGAAGTATGACGGTTCTCACACAACTTCGCAATTCAGAACCCCCAACGGGTCGAATAGTTGCGTACCGAGTGCAAAGGGAAGGCCAAGACGCGGGCACCATCAAACAAAAGAAGGGCCCCGCTTTCGCGAGGCCCTTGCCAATCACAACTTGTCTGCCGGAACTAGCAGGCGTTGTCAGTCTTGACAGTCACGCTTGCTGGTGAAGGGCCTGCCGACTCACCCTTGATCTGTGAGTAGCCGATCTGCGTCGAGACGCTCATCTTCTTCGAGACACATGCCTTTGAACCAGCCTTGAGGTAGGTGGTCTTAGAGATGCGCAGGTAGAAGTCGCTCAGGATGAAGCCGCCTGGGAGCTCGCCGAGCCCCGACCCCTCGCCATTAAGCGCTGGAACCAGAACCGTAAGGCGGTTCTTGCAGGAGGTCACCGTGCCACCGAAGGAGAGCGGAGCAACCGAGTTGTCATTCGCAAAAATGAGGTTGCAGCCATTCAGACCCTTCTTGTTGGCGGTGTCATTGAACGAACCGCTGCCAGGGACCATGCCCTTACCCTTACCTGAGGCCATCACAGTGTTCTTCGCGTCGCCACCAGTTGCCTTGTTGTTGCAGGCAGCTGTCGTGTTGTAAATCGAGGTGTTGTCACCAAAGCACCACCACTGGGACTTGAGAACTCCACCTTGGTAGGCAGCGATCTTCACGTAGAGAGCACCAAACGGCGTGCAGTTCGGACCATTGCCCGGAGCTGCCTCCCAGGTTCGGGTGTACTGCTCCGGAGCTGTTGCAGGATCAGCACACGCAGGTGCAGCACCAGTCAGCTGAAGCTGAGCGATCGCAGAAACGATCGGGCGAAGAATCGCCCATCCGTTACCGACCTGAGAACTTGCACAGACTGACGCCAGCACAGTTGGCGATGCGTACTCACTCTGGTTGCAGGTCGTGGCAGCTGACTTGTTAACGGTCGAGCCTGCTGGGAAGTCCATAAAGACCTTGCCAACCGGGCTAGCCGTCTTAGCTGCGCGGGTCGAAGACGCATCGCGAGTGGCGAGGTAAGCGTCGATCAGAACGTTCTTACCGTTGGCTGGCTTAGCGCCAGACACGGGGATCAGCTTGACTTGAGCCTGCTGCACGTTGACAGCTGATGCTCCGCCTGCAAGGGCGAGGGAACCGACAGCGGTGATCGCTGCGGCGATTATTACTTTGCGCAAGAAAACTCCTCCTTAAGGAATACAGCGCTGGATTGGGGCGGGTTACTACCTACGGTTCTAGCAGCAGATCGCTGCCAGCCCGGCACCACGAAGTGGCGGACTCGCTCATCATCCCCCACTCGCCGGAGAGACCTCGCTAAAGCTGGGAGTTATCTCCGTTCGAATCGGACCGCTTTGAAGCTTTTCGACTGGCAGAGAATCGCGCCCACCCCGCCCAGATGCCAAGTAAGACAACAGGAGCTGCGTAGAACAGTGCTGCCCAGTGAGCTAGATGCGCGATCGGAAGAGTTGGCATGGCGGCGCTCACAGGTTTCCGGCTGAAAGTAGCCAAAGCCCAAGGCTGGTGAAAGCAACGGTTGCGATCAGCATCGGTATCTGTGACCTAGTCGCCGTCTGTTGGTCGGGCGCTAACTCCAGTGCCCTGTCATGGGCAAGCATCAGCGCGAGAACATGGCCGATGACTAGCGCAGCCACTTGCACCCACCAGATCCCGTTGGGCGTGATTACGCCGTAGTTGACGCTCCACTGCGCGGTGCCAAACCAATCGGTTCCCGCTCCTGTCGGATCTGACACCAGATAGAAAAACGCCTGTCCCTGAACCAGGAAGAACGAGGCATAGTGGGCAACGGTGTAGGCAAGTGAGATCGGAACTAGGACTTGGACAAACGCATTCCCAACCTGTCGCGTCGGCTTCCCAAGATCCCGTGCTGCGAAGTGGACGCCTGCGAACCAAATAAGCGAAACGACCCCGACCCCGCCAAGCAACCCCAAGGTTGACGTAGCCTCAGCGGCCTGAGTCGTTCCCAGCCCTAGGTCGTTAAGCCAATTCGTCATTGACTGCGCAGCATCAGCCCAAATTGGCCCTTGGGTAAAGCCGTCAAAAGAGGTTGTCCCGATCATCACCAGCAGGACCAGCTGGGTCCAACGGACCTCAGAGAGTCTGACCAACCCAGTCAGTGGAACTCGAAGGCGCAGGACTCCGTCAACCCTTTCGAACGGCGCGATCCTCGCAATCAGGCTGAAGGCAACACCGAATGAGTCCCCTCGCTCGCTCCACTGCTCGACCCCGAACGCACTCATGCCGAGGAGCTGCACGGCCGCGTAGACCAGGGCCAGCGTCGCCAGCACTGATGGGTCATCTCGAGACACAGATGCGAGTTCAAGCCAGCCCATCGCCAGCAGGCCAAGCGCTGCTGGGAGTCGCCCGAGGCGTTCGGGCCAAGCCCTCGGTTCAGGAAGCCCGGCCGACGACGACCTCGTTACAACCCAGCCGAAAGCCCGTGCCACCGAGCGCCAAGGACTAAGGAGCCGGAAGACATCCCCAAAGATCGCGCTGACAATCGGCATGCCAACCCAGAACAGAACCCAGACCGCTGTTGGGGCGAGGTTCGCTGTCGCGACGAAGGTGCCAGTCAGCCCAGCCCACACGACCAGTCCAAACCAGACGAGTCCGAGAAGGCCAAGGACGACATCTACCCACGGGCCAAGTCGAAAAAGCTCTCTTCCCTTGAGAGCCGCCAGCTTCGGCGATTGCCAGAGGGCGGCGAGAGCACCGAAGGAAACCAGAAGGACGATCGTTGCCGCCCAGGCGAAGAGCCAAGCTGGGATCGGCAGGTCTGCTTTGGCGCCGATGCCGTGGGCAGAGGCAGCTTGCGGAAGGCCCAGCAGTCCAATGGCTGCCAGCCCAACAGCGGCCTTAAGCCGCCGAGGGGTCACGACGGCTGGATCTCCAGCTTGAGGATCTGAGTTGAGGAAGCCTCTAACTCCATCTCCACGACACCCTGGACCTTGGGGTCTCGCGTCTGCTTCGGAGAGAGGTCGTAGACAAGCGACTGGCCGGGAGCCACTTCCTTGGCAATGTCGAAGCCATGCAGGTGAACCTCGCCGTTGTAATCAATTGACTTGACCGTGATGATGACTCGATCACCGGAGAAGGCCTTAAAGGTCTTCACCCCACCCACCGGCCCAGACGTCTTCACAGCGACCTGTGCCCTGACGACGCGCACAGCTGGCGTTGTGGCTGTTACTGCTGGTGCTGGCGTCGGCGGGGACTTCTTATCGCCTCCGCTTGACAGGAGTACGAACGCTCCAGCTCCGAGAACGACAATCGCGGCGAGTACTCCGATTCTTGCTCGTGTACTCACCGCGATTACCTACTGCTCAATCTCGTCTGTCTAGCGGCCGAGAAGCTTCTCGACTCCGTCGAGGAGCTCCCAGTTGCCCTTCAGGACGCTCTCAGCAACCTCAAGGAGTGCTTCCTGATCCGCGCCCTCGAGGCGAGGCTCAATTGCCTCACGTGCGAGATCTGCGTGCTCGATGTCAAGCACTGCGTGGAGGTCGAAGTACTCGGTTGCTGGGCTCTCTGGGGTGTAGCCGTAGCGTGCAACGAGGCCGTCGCGCTTGGTCTCGCTGATCTCTGACTGACCTGATTCGATCGTGTAGAGGGCAACAAGGGTGTCAAGCAGTGGGCGCTCTGGTGTGCCAGCCCATGCCTTTACGCAAGTGGCTGTCTCAGCTGTGGCTGTAACCCCAGCGTCGCCGCCAACTGCGTCGGTGAAGCCGTCCCAAAGTGCTACGTGCTGACGCTCTTCAACTGCGTGATGACCGAGGCCCTTTGCGAGGTCCTCGCCTGCAACGTCAGCTGCCTGCTGCGATGCGTCTGCGAGGGCTACAACTGCATGGCGGTATTGCCCTGAATACACAGCAAGTTCGGCCTTGGTGAGTTCACCATTGGACCAGCGCTGGTAGAAGGGATGCTCGAGTACGTTCCACTTGCTGCGGACCTGCTCAAGACGGTCGAAAAACTCTGACATTCGATGTCCTCCGTTTGGGTTGTTGGCGGCGGGGTCAGCACGCTACCATCCGGTCCCCCTGCGCCCTCCTGTCGAGATCCTCGCCCCTCCGTTCCCCCGCGGCCTCACGTGGTTTAACACTGCGCCTCTTCGCATGGATCAGCAGCGCCATAAACCCGTCTTGGTTGAGCTCTGGGATGTAACTCAGCCGGTGTCAATGCGGACAATGCCCTACCTCCAGAGGTGGCACGAGCTGTATTCAGATCAGGGCTTAAGGGTCGTTGGTATCCACACGCCATGCCGCGAGGAGAGCAAGGACGAAGACGCCCTTGGTGCTGCAATTGAGCGCCTCGGAATCACTTACCCGGTGATGTCTGACCCGGAGGGCGACGCATGGGAGTTCTACGGCGCCCAGGGTTACCCGAGCCGCTACTTGTTCAACGGTGACTTCCGCCTAGAGGACGTCCACGTTGGAGAGGGCGCGTACGAGGACACTGAGCTTCTCATCCAGCAACTTCTTGGCATGGAGCAGGCCACCGTTCCCCCATTCCGCCCTACCGACTCCGATGACGCAGAGTTCGTTGTCCCTTCCGCGGACCGGGAAGGGAACGGCAGTGGTCCTTATTCAGCCGGCTCAGTTTGGGTCTCAGCGGCCGGAACGGGCACTGTGGCAGTCAACGGAACCGACTTCCCAGTTAACGGACCGGTTGCTTTTGAGGCGATCGCCAACGAGAACCACACTGACGGCGAAGTCGTGATCGAAGCCGAAGACGGCGTGACGATCCTCGCGACCTGCTTCGCCCCCGGCCAACCTGCGTAGCTGAGAAGACCCCGTCTAGTCGAGCTCGTCGTGGGGCTGAAGGTCCCCGACGATTTCTGCAGCGCTCAGGTCATTCAGGAGCGAGTGAACTACTGGCTCACCCTCGCCAACGACCTCAATCGCCCTGCCTGGCCAATATGGAGAGCCCTGCGGAGCCTTCGCTAGGAAGTGCTGCTCGAACACCCAGGAGCCGGTATTCCAAAGTTGCTGACCCCCAGGGATCTGCCACTCGCCAATGTCGTCGCCCGGGAGCGGCCCAGGCCTGTGCGTGTGGCCGTAGAGGATGTGAGTTTCGGTCAGGCCAAGTCCCGCGACTGCACTTGCCGCCGCATCAATCCCAGCCCGCCTAAGAGCTTGCGGCGAGATGTCTGAGCGAAGCGGTCCAAGCTTCGCCGTGTTGAGAACTCCTACTGCACCTGCAAAGCCAGCCATCGCAGCCCTCTGCCTCAGCGGGCTATGGCCGCTGCCGCCAGCCAGCATCTTCCAAGCACGCGACGAAGCACCGTGGGCTCCCATCCCAGCTCCGCCTGGCACCTGCTGGGCGACCTCGTAAGTCCACGCATACATCGGGGCCAGCACGGCCTCGTAGTCGTCAGCCCCGGTGGCTTGGTCCGCCGGGCGGCCGGTGATCTTGGCCATAACCCCTGCCGCCAGCCGCTCAAATGTTGGAACTTGGATGTGGCGGTCAAGGTAGTTGCCGTGGAAGGCGATCACCTGCGAGTTGATCTTCACGCACGGATATCCGAGAGTGACCTTGGCCGGTGAGAGGGCCTCAGCTAGGCGAGACGAAATCCAGCCGCTCTCAGGAGGTGCCACCTCGGTGTTGGAAAGTGGCTTTGGCCTCGCCTCATGGCGGCGACGGTCAAGCCATGGGGAGATGACAGCGTGGTCGTGGTTACCCCCAACAATCACGACCTCAGTCTTCTTCTTGAAGACGGTGGCGATGTCTTCGAGAACAGGAAGGGCTGTCGAAAGTGCCTCATGCGCTGGCCCGTGGCGCAGCTCAAGCGTGTCGCCAAGCAGAACAACCCGGTCAGCACCGGCAAGGAAGTCCTTCAGAACGGCACGGTTGCCTTCATTCCTAAGGATGTCGACACCCAGCCTCCCACCAAGGTGGAGGTCAGAGATAACAACGGTGCGCATTTAGACCTTAGGTTCTAGTCCGAGCCAACTGCAGCGCGGACGGCCTTGGGCAGCATGAAGCGAACATCTTCTTCAGTCACTGTGACCTCTTCTACCTGCTCGGTCCCGCGTGACTTGAAGAATTCGATCAGCCTCTGCACAAGCTCCTCTGGTGCGCTGGCGCCTGAGGTGATCCCAACTACCTTCTTGCCCTCAAGCCATTCCTCACGGACTTCACCCTCATTGTCGATCAGGTGAGCATCCGTTCCAAGATCCCGGGTCACATCCACAAGCCTGTTTGAGTTGGACGAGTTACGGGAGCCGATCACGAGCACGAGGTCACACATCGTCGCGAGCTTCTTGACTGCCAGCTGGCGGTTTGTCGTCGCGTAACAAATGTCTTCGTGCTTGGGAGTGGCAATCTGCGGGTAACGCTCCTTGAGGCGATTGATGATCCCCGCTGTCTCGTCAACTGAAAGCGTCGTCTGGGTGCACAGGGCGAGCTTGTCCTCGGGCCCGAAGTCGAGTGTGTCCACATCCTCTTCAGTCTCGACAAGCACCATTGATTCCGGCGCCTCGCCCATCGTTCCCTCGACTTCCTCGTGCCCTTCATGGCCGACGAGGATGACGGTGTATCCGTCCTCTGCAAAGCGCTTGGCTTCACGGTGGACCTTGGTCACCAGAGGGCAGGTGGCATCGATCGTTGTGAGGCCGCGGGTTTCAGCGTCAGCCTTGACAGCTGGTGACACACCGTGGGCTGAAAAGACTGTGACTGCACCCTCCGGGATCTCGTCGGACAGTTCGTCGACGAAGATCGCTCCGCTGGCTCGAAGCTGTTCAACGACATGCTTGTTGTGGACGATCTCCTTGCGCACATAAACCGGGGCGCCGTGCTTCTCTAGCGCGATCTGGACGGTCTCGACTGCGCGGTCAACTCCAGCGCAGTAACCGCGAGGCGCTGCAAGCAGAAGTTTTTCGGGGGCGGAGGACATTGTTCTTCGATTCTACGGCGCTGGCAGGGTGTTCAGCGCACGACCTTAGAAGTGGAGCTTGTTTTAGGTGCCTGATCAGCCCCGGGAATCGGAAGTGAATGGGTTGCCACGAGCAGAATGAAGACCGCAGCAACCACCACTTGGACAAGAAGGACAACTACGAGGGCGCGCCCTCTTCCCTTTTCGGGGTCGTCGCTCAGTCGTTTGCTGTTGCCGCGTCAAGCAGCCATGCGAACTTGTTTCGCGCAGCGTCACGGCGTGTTGGGATGTGCTCACTTGGCACGCCATCAGCTGGGGCCTCGTAGCCGCGAAGAATCTGACGGGCAACTGATGCTCTGTGTACTTCGTCCGGTCCGTCGTAGAAGCGGGCTGCACGGGCGTAGCGGTACATGGCCTCAAGCGGCATGTCCGTTGAGTAACCAAGGGAGCCATGGATCTGGAGAGCGCGGTCGATCACATCGTGAAGAACACCTGCGCCGTAGAACTTGATCAGCGAGATCTCCTTACGGGATGCCGCAACACCTTCGTTATCCATCTTCCATGCTGCGTGAAGGGTCATCAGCCGTGCAGCGTGGATCTGGGCGGCTGAATCAGCAATCCAGTTCTGAACTGTCTCGTGCTTGCTCAGCAGCGATCCGTGGGCGAATCGGACAAGTGAGCGTTCGCAGAGCATGTCGAAGGCGCGCTGCGCCTGGCCAAGCCAACGCATGCAGTGGTGGATGCGACCTGGGTAGAGGCGCTGCTGGCTGATGATGAAGCCCGCACCCTCTGCTCCGAGCAAGGCGCTGTTTGGCACGCGCACATCCTCGTAAAGGATCTCTGTGTGGCCGCCGAAGAAACCAAAGCGGTCTTCGGGGTGCTCCATCGTCGGAACATCGCGAATCATCGTGAGCCCAGGCGTATCCGTTGGAACAATGAACATCGATGCTCGCTGATAGGAGCGAGCGTCAGGGTCTGTGACTGCCATGACGATGAGGAAGTCTGCGATTGACCCGTTCGTGGTGAACCACTTGCGGCCATTGATCACCCAGTCGTCGCCATCCTTGACAGCACGCGTCTCAAGGAGCGTTGGGTCCGAGCCGGCAGTGTGAGGCTCAGTCATGGAGAAAGCTGAGTGGATGTCCCCGTTAAGCAGCGGGTAGAGCCAACGGTCCTTCTGCTCATCGCTGCCGACCATTGCCAAGATTTCGGAGTTGCCGGAGTCAGGTGCCTGATTACCGAATGCGAATGGCGCCAGTAGCGAGGTGCCCAGAATCTCGTGCATCAGACCGAGCTTGAGTTGGCCAAAGCCTTGGCCGCCAAGCTCTGGGTCTAGGTGCGCTGCCCAAAGACCGCGTTCCTTGACCTGCTCTTGGAGTGGCTCAACAATCTTCTCAACCTGCGAAAGGTCAACGTCGAGGGTCTCGATCGGCCAGATCTCCTCGCGGACAAAGTCGCGCATCCAGTCGAGCTGCGCTTGAAACTCAGGCTCTGTCGAGAAATCCCATGCCATTGGCGCTCAGACTAGTGATGATCTGCTCTCTGTGCTTTCTCCGCACGCGTTAATAACTCACCACCAGTACCCTTGTAACTTCCGTTACCTGAAAGTAGTTGACCCGTGGACCAGCAGCATCTCGACCGACTTACCGCAGTAGATGCGTCATTCCTAGCTCAGGAGGGGTCAAACTCGCACATGCACATCGGCGGGATCATCCTCGTCGAAGGCAAGGCCCCACCTTTCCAGGACTTCATTGAGCACATCCAGCGCCGACTGCACCTAGTTCCGCGCTATCGCCAGAAGCTTGCCTACCCGCCTGGTGACAGCGGACGGCCACTCTGGATTGATGACCCGAACTTCAACATTGCCTACCACGTGCGCCATACCGCGCTTCCGTCCCCTGGTAGCGAGGAGCAACTTCTCCAACTTGCCTCTCGGATTGCCTCGCAGCAGCTCGACCGCAGCAAGCCTCTCTGGGAGATGTGGGTTGTCGAAGGTCTTGAGGACAACCGTTACGCCCTGATCAACAAGACGCACCACTCACTTGTGGACGGAATCTCAGGCGTTGACCTCGTCACAGTCCTCTTCGACCTTGAGCCGCACCCGGATACCTCAGGACTTGCCCTTGAGCCGTGGTCCCCGCGACCTGAGCCGTCCCCTGCAGAGCTTGTCGCCGCCGGCCTGCGCGATGCAGCGCGAGGCGTCTTCGGGATCGCCAGCCGTGCTCTCCGTTACGCCCAACGCCCTGACAAGGCTGCTGAGGAAGCCCGCGGGGCCGTTGAAGGCCTGGGAGAACTTGTTTGGGCAGGCCTCAACCCGGCTCCTCCCACCCCGCTCAATGTCGAGATTGGTCCACACCGGCATCTTGCGGTAACCAGCGAGCAGCTGGACGACTTCAAGACAGTTAAGAACGCATTTGGCGGCACGGTTAACGATGTTGTCCTGACCTGCGTCTCAGGCGCTTTGCGCAAGTGGCTCCATTCCCGCGGTATCCGGACAGAGGGCCTCGAGCTGCGCGCCCTTGTCCCCGTTTCGATCCGGACAAAGGAAGAACATGGTGCACTTGGCAACAAGCTCACTGTGATGCGCGGGCCACTCCCCGTCTACATCAAGGATCCGGTAGCAAGGCTGCGGTTCGTGAAGCAGTCGATGGACGGCCTCAAGGACAGCAAGCAGGCTGTCGGAGCAGAAGTCCTTGCCGGCGTTCAGCAAATGGCCCCGCCAACGATCCTCGCCCAAGCTTCCCGACTTAACTTCTCCACCCGCCTCCTCAACCTGATCGTCACAAATGTCCCGGGGCCTCAGTTCCCGCTCTATGTGCTCGGCCAGAAGATGGTTGGGGTCTACCCCATTGCCTTCCTTCCGAATAATCACGCGATGGCAGTCGCGATCATGTCCTATGACGGCGAGGTCAACTTCGGTCTACTCGCTGACTACGACGCGATGCCTGATGTTGAAGAGGTCGCAAGGGGAATCTCGGATTCACTTGCTGAGCTTGTTCGCCTTGCTCGCAAGCGCGGCCCAGCTCCCGTCCGCGAAGCAACCAAATTGAAGACAAAGACTGTCCTTGAGGAAACTCCAGCGGCCAAGGCCAAGAAGAAGGGCAAGAAGAAGGCGAAGGCTGCAGCTAAGGCCAAGGTGACGCCCAAGCCACCAGCCAAGCCCGCAGCCAAGAAGCCAAAGGCCACTCCCAAGCCGCCAGCTAAGCCTGCAGCGAAGAAGTCCAAGGCCAAGATCCCTCCCGCTCCTGCTCCGGTCAAGAAGTCTCCAGCGAAGGCAGCCAAGGTCCCCGCAGCTGTCGCAATGACCAGCCCGATCGCAGAGGACGGAAGCCACGCCCCGAGCATCGGTCTTCCTGCCGCTGGCACGACCCGCAGCACTTCCGGCCCAGCGGCCGAGATGCGCGCAGCTCGTAGAGCCGCAGCGCGCAAGTCAAAGTCCTAGCGGCTAGACGATCTTGAACGGAAGGTAGACGGCATTGCCGGCTACACCGTCGAGGCTAGTTGGGGTGACCGCAAACCGATACGACCCCTTAACGAACTTCTTGCGCCCAGCCTTGAGTGTGAACTTCACCGACAGGGCTCCCACCCCAGCCTTATTAAGTCGGCGTGTGGCAACGGTCGTTACCCGCTTGCCTTGAACTCGCTGCACAAGAACGACGAGATTCGCAGCAGCAGACAGGCGCAGCGAGACTGAGTTGCTGCCACCGGTCCGGGCCTTTCTGTTTGCGACCCTTACTGCCGAAAGTGCTGGCAGCGGAGGCTGATACTCGGCAGCACCAACATCTGGGAGTGCAACCGCTCCGCCGCTTGTGCCGGAGCGCAGCCGCCTTGCCCCAAAGGCATCGAGGCCGCCGAGGTCGGAGGCAGTTACCTCACTGAGGTTTGCCAAACCGAGCGTTACGGCGGTCGCACCCGCGTCTACTAGAGGCGATGTGGGCTGAAGATGAAGGTCAGTGGCCGAGACAAATGCTGGGTCCACTGTGGTGATGTGACTTCCGATGCTGACGGCGGCCTCAATCGGAGGAAGGCTGAATGCCACTGGCGCACCTGCGGAGACATTGGCCCAGTCCACATCAATCGCCGGCCCGAGAGTCAGGAGGTTTGGTTCCCCGTTTGTGCCGCGAACGATCGAGTTCCTCACATAGAGAGAGTTGTGAAGCTGCTCTAGTCCGGAGGGCGCACGTGTCTGCCGGACGCGGATCGCAGAGCTTGAAGGGTTGCGGTTAATCACTGTCGACCCAATCACGCTTCCCACTCCGTCCAGCGCGTACGCAGAATCAGAGGCGGTGACAATCGAGTTCCTCATGCCACCCATCAGTTCAACGGGTATGGCGGCTCCGGACCCCTCAACGACGATCCTGTCGATGTAGGCACGAATGCTGCTGTTGTCGAGAGTCCCTGCGGTGGAGTCATCGAAGTTGAGGATCGGCGCATCGTCGGAAGCACCGACGAACTTGATATTCCGAAGGTTGGAGCCGTAGAGGTCAAGGGCGCCGGCAGCTGCTGGATGAGCTGCCTTGATCTGGGCCATGGTGAAGGTTCCGAAGTCAACGACTGGCGTTGAGCCTGATGCGCCAACCAGGTTCACGCTCTGCTGTGGCCACAAGCCAGCTGCGACGGTGTAGCGGCCAGCAAGAAGGTTGACGGTGTCGCGAGTTGATGCCCTGTCCAGCGCGTGGGTGAGGCTGCATGGGTCAGCCTTGAAATGGCAGTCGCCAGTTGCCTTTCCAGCCGGCGATGCAAACAGGTCTGACGATGCAAATGCAGATGCCGGGATAGCTGCGGCGGCAGCCAAGGCCCCAACGCAAGCAAGAACCGTCGTTGTTCGATTCGAAGCTCTCATCAAGGACTAAAGGCTAGAGACTGCAGGCCTAACGGCCGGAGATTGAAGCTCGGGCTAGTAGCCGAGAGCGAACTTGGCGTCTTCGCTCATCATCTCTGGAGTCCACGGCGGAGTGAAGACCATTGTTGTGGTTACCTCGTCAACTCCCTCAAGCTCGCCGACAAATTCCTTCATCTGCTCAGATACCTGCGGGCCGATCGGGCAGGCTGGAGTGGTCAGAGTGAATGTGACCTCGACGTTCTTATCGTTCACCTCAACTGTGTAAACGAGTCCAAGCTCGACAAAGTCGAGGCCAAGCTCAGGGTCAATCACGTTGGTAAGGGCTTCGATGACCTTCTCTTCAGTAACCATGGGTCCGAGGGTAGCGGGCCTAACCCCTTGAAGGCGTTTCGGATCCGAGCATCGCACCCCCTACCCTCCTATGTATGGCAGTCCTAGTCGCACTCATGATCGTTGTGCCGCTCCTTGAACTGTGGGTGATTATTGAGGTGGGCAGCCTGATTGGCGCCATCCCAACCATCCTGCTGTTGCTGGCTTGCTCGTTCCTCGGCGCATGGCTTGTCAAGCATCAGGGCCGCGCTGCCTGGACGCGATTCACCACCACAATCAACTCAGGGAAAGTCCCTGCCAAGGAGACTGCTGATGGCGCCCTTGTGATCCTTGCTGGCGCGCTGCTACTCACTCCCGGCTTCCTGACTGACATTGTCGGCCTTCTCCTCCTCACCCCCGTTGTTCGCAGAGTGGTCCGGGGAACCGCATTTGCCGGGTTGATCAAACGGAGCGGCTGGGTTGGTGTTACCTACACGGGCGCTAACGCTGCCAATAGCGCCTGGAAGCGAACTCGCGGTCAGCAGCCTTACGACGTTGAAGGCACTGCTGTGGATGTCGATAACCCACAGCTCAAGAGCTAGCCGGCCCTTTCAGCCTCTGTTTTCCTGGCCTGTCGAGAACTTTTTCGACAAGCGACAAACTCACTGCTATCTTCGTGCACCTTCTGCTTGTCGGTGTTGAGCCAACGGAGAGCGCTCAGCCAGAACCGGGGACACAGGCAGGGAAGGACACTCTCTATGCCAAGCAGTTCGTCAGGGTCCGATTGGGACCTCGACCACCTCAGCCTTGACCAACTTATGGACGCATTCCTCAAGGCGAGGAAGCGCGGTGATGTCGAGCGCGCAGCAGACGCATTCGAGCTGATTGCATGGCAGGCCTACAACGAGATCCTCAAGTACCAGCGCGGGAAGATGGCGAGCGTTCCATTCCATGATGCGGAGGACCTCGCCTCAATCACCATTGAGCGACTCGTAGCCAGCTCAACGAAGTCAGCGCGTAACTTCAAGGGCACTACTCCATCGGAGCTGTGGGCCTACATCTATAAGACGGCGGACAACATTCGCAACGACTTCTGGAAGAAGCGTAAGCGTCGCGACGGGATTGCCCAGGTTGTGTCGATCGATGCTGAGACGGACACCGAGGAAGGCCCATCTCGGCGGGAGTTGGCTATCTCAGACGACGACTTGAGCCAGATTGAGGTTGACGAACTCTTCTATGCCGTTCTGTCAGATATTCCCCAGAAGCAGCGTCCGATCATCTGGGACCGGTGGCATGGAACGCCAGCGAAAGAAGCAGCTATGAAGCATGGGCTTACATCCAGCAACGTTGATCAGATCTACAAGAGATTCAAGGACCGCCTGCGCAAGGCATGGAGCGACCACCAGGCCGGCGGCCTTGATGGCAATAATGGGGACGGGATCTCATGAGCCAAGTGGACAAAATCGTCGAGCAGTACGCAGCCGCGCTCCAAGCAGGTGACCAGTTCGACTACGAGCAGCTTGCATCTGGCCTTGACGACTTTGATCGCCGTGAGCTAGAAGCCCGCGTCGGAATGCTTAACCGCCAGTTCTCGGATTCAGCTGAAGGAGTTGACCGCAACGACCCCCGGGTGGAACGACTTCGTCGTTCCGCAGCTGGACTCTCGGGCGTGTGGCCTTCAATGCTGCCGCGCCTGCGCGAGCGCAAGAACCTCGACCGCGCGGACCTTGCCCGTCAGCTGGCTGACGGGCTCGGCAAGCCAGAGGCAGCTGACAAGGTCGAGGAGTACTACCACCAGCTCGAGTGGGGCAACCTGCCTGCGAACAAGGTCGACCGTTCGGTTGTCAAGGTTCTTTCCGAGATCCTTGAAGAGGACGAGCAGGAGCTTTGGGAGGCAGGTACCGGCGGCGTTGACCAATGGGCCAAGAAGGTCAAGCGCAGCCAGTCAGGTCCGCTGCCAAAGCGTGCCTTTGCCCGCCTCGTGGGTGAGAACAAGCCCTTGACTGTCGACGACTCCCAGTTCAACCCGCCGGCCAAGTCCGACTGGGATGACACAGACCGTCTCTTCCTAGGGGGATGAGCGCCACAGCAGGAAGGTCGTTTGCCGACCCGCTCGGCGGGCCGACCATTACCCGTGACCATCACGGCACGGATGTTGTCGCAATGGAGCGCGAGGCAATCAGAGTCCTTGAGCGTGTCCCAGACGCAAAGTGGGATGGCCAAGCTCCGATTCCAATCGACTGGATCGTTGGTGAGATGTACGACCTCCGAGTTCAGCTGCATGACAACATCGCCTCAATCGTTGGCGTTGAGCTGCCGGAGGGCAAGCGCCTTTCCGGGCTCCTGCTGGAGGACCGCGGCTTGATCCTTGTTGACTCTTGGGAGGTCGAGCAATGGCCCAACCGCCGCCGCTTCACTATCGCCCACGAGCTAGGGCACTTCCTGCTCCACAGGAAGAACCCCGAGTACCTAGCCTCACCTGGCGCCTCTGGCCTTCCTCTGATCGAAGCTGAAGCACATGCCTTCGCTGCTGCCCTGCTGATGCCAGCGGCCCTGCTGCGCCCTGCGGCTGACGCTTGCAACGGCGACTGGTCGCAGTTGCTTGAGCCGTTCCTAACGACCAATGGCGCAGTTGAACGCCGTCTTAGGACGCTCGGTTACGAAGTGAAAGAGAAGAACTGACGCTTAAGCGTCAGTTGTCTGAACCGAGTCGGTCCCAGCAGTAGAGGCCAACGCACTCTTCAGCGAGTTCACGACAACGCTCATCTGAGAGCCAAGGCAGGACAGTTTCAAACCACTGCTCTTCGCCAACACCCTGGTCAAAGGCATCCTCGCCGCGCATCTCTGCAGCCAAGCGCAAAGCCTCACGCTTGTTGTCGCCAAGGCTTGGGAACACTCCAGTGAGGAACTCACGGTTGGCAACCGGCTGGCCTACCTCAAGCGAGGCGTGCCAAGCGGCAAGCATTGAAAGGTCGTCCTCGTCAAGGTCAGCAACTGCCTTGGCGTAGTGAGTTGAGAGCTCCGTCTCCGGAATCTCGTCAACCCATGCGCGCACGATCTCACCAAGAAGCTGGCGACGAGCCTCGCGGCCGACTGAGTCAGCTATTACTCGAATTGCGTTCTGCGGTTCGATGAAGCAGAGTGACAAGATGGTGTCTCCACTGGTTACGAGTGGTTGGGCGGCGGACGGGAACCAATGTACGGCCACCCCCTGACGGCAAAGCCTCAAAATCCCGTCTTCAGCTGCTAAGCGCTGCTACTTGGGAACTAATTACCCGATCGCAGTCACATGGATTAGCTGACTCGCGGCAGAGGTGAATGGATATCCCGCCTCCGACGGGATGAATGCCCGAATTGAGTACCGAACCCTTCCCACGGCAGCACGGAAGCGATAGCTGGCATGCCAGTTACCGTCGAGGTCGGTCCGTGTCGACGTAAATGTTTGCCAGCCACGCGCGGGGATGAACGCCTGGATCAGAACGAGCTTCCCGCTCGCCGGTATCCATCCGCCGTCGAGCCTGCCGCTGAAGGTGGAAGCAGCGCCTACTCTCACTGTCCAAGGGGTAGCGGTGATGGTGGTCATTGCTGCGACTCGGACGTTCATCTCGGCTGTGGCGGCCAGAGTGTGGTGGTCCCCACCCCACCTAACTCGGAACTTGCGACTCGGCCCAGGGCTAGCAGTGAACGAAAACCGTCCGGCAAAGTCACTCACCTGGGTCGCCACAATTACCCAAGCACCACCGGTCATAGCGGGGGCGCTCTCAAGAGTCATCGTGGCGCCCTCGATCGGGACGTCACGGGAGTCCAAGAGCCGACCGGACACAACCCCGGACTTCCCGTGTGGCAGAGCGTCAACCGATGCAGGTCCAGCAACCCCGGCGCCGAGGCCCATATGAGCCTCGATCCGTGACAGTGCCCGGAGGGGGAAGCTGATCATCGCAAGTCCACCCAGATTGGTTTTCATCGTTGAGCTTGCGTTGCCCGCTTGATCCGTTGCTGTCGCTTGCATTTCCCATTCCCCCGCAGCCAGCCCCGAGTCGTCCACGACGCTCTGGTAACGCCCATCGACAAGCTCCGTTTCAAGCTCTTTCCAATCACCTCCGGAAAGTGGTCGAATCCGAACACGAACACCACTGAGTCCCGAAACAGAATCGGTCGCATATACGCGCACCACGCGCGGGTCAGCCTGATCCTGCGGCAGGAACTCGACTCGTTCCGGCGCACTGCGATCTATCCGCACTGTCGCGCTCACCCGACCTGACCGATTGCCGGCTGCATCACTCACGTCTGCGGCAACCGTGTGTGCTCCCTCCACTCCAACGGTCAACGCGGCACTGCCACCGGCAGTAGCTCCCGCCAGCTCACCGTCAAGCCACAGTCGCGATTCAGCTTTGCCACCTCCCCCAAATCCAGAGAGCCGAGGCTGGTCAATCCCATTTACCGTTGCGACTACCTCAGCCGCCGACCACTTGCCGTCACCGGCATTGAGGTTCGCCTCGGGGGCGGTTTCATCGATTCGAATCCACTGCGACGTGACGGCCCGTGAAGCGACCCCAGACCCACTGACACTTCGAATCCGCAGTTCAGACTCACCCTCTGGAAGATCTCCCAGCGCTATTCCTGAGCCCGGGAAGAGATTGATGACATCACCTGGGTCCGACCCCACAGCCCAAGCCCATCCCGATATCCCTGAGACTGGGTCTCCAGTGCTGGGCTGGTTAATGGCGAACATTGAGGCCCCTCGTGCAGCATCTCTAGTCAGCCACAGCGGAACCGTGCTCATGCGTGGCGCCGCTGGAATCTGGCTGTCCCAGCGCAAGTGGATCGGCTCGGAAGCATTCGCTGGATCCGAGTTGCCCGCTGTATCAGTCAGGACCAGTCGAACCGTCCAATCACCTTCCCGCGGCAGACGGATGTGAGCAACCTGACGCGACTCTGCTGGAACATCCACGGGAAGGAGGCAGTCATCTCCACCTCCTGCTGATGGACAGACCAGCACTGAAGTTGTGGCAATCGGCGACCCATCGCTGGAATTAGGGAGCGCCCACTTGATATCGAAATGGGGTGACGTTCGCCACTCCTCACCACCGATCACTTCGGCTGACTCTGGTGCTCGCGGCGCAGTCCCATCAACTCCAATCTGACGGCTTGCGCGACGTGAGTTACCGGCTGCGTCAGTCGCTGTTACCCCCCAATCGGCTAGCCCCTCCGTTGTCAGGAGAAGCTGAGCCGAGTGGTCCGCACACGGCCGCGCTCGAGCAAAGTCACAGGCCTGTGGCTGCACTGATACAGGGGTACCTCCACGGTCGTAAGCGATTGATGAGACCCCAGACGCGTCTGAAACCGCCGCCGACAGAGTGGCCCCCGGCTTAACCCAGGTCGCACCCAAAGCACTCCCTGAGAGGGAGATTTGAGGTGGCTCTGGGTCGTCAACCGCAACCCGCATGTACCACGCCGAAGCCAGTGCGTTGGGATGCGTCGCACCGTCCCCGCCTTTACATTGACTCGGCCCAAGGCACCTAATTCCGAACCGCAGCCAGGACGCGCCACCTATGGACCGAGTGATTGGCTTCTCTCCAGAGGTCCAGTGGCGGGAGCACGCGCTCGCAGAACTACCGCACCCAAAGACAAGATCGGAAGAGC
>CALJKH010000223.1 GCA_937973575.1 uncultured Solirubrobacterales bacterium
GCTCGCAGGGGTAAGGATGGAGGCTGGAAAAGTCAACGTCTTCACCATGAATTTGACCAAGGCCCAGAGTCAGAAGGTGCGAGCGCTTCAACGACTCAAGGGAGTGCGGGGCGTATACGTTTCCGCAGATGTAGTTGGGCCCCCCTACTCAGGATCACGATCGTTCGCTCATGATCCGACGGCGGCATTTTCCGGCGGATACTTTGCCAAGTAGTTCTCGCTGATCAGCGAGTGTTCTTGTCAACAAGGTCGCGCATCTGCTGCACGGCCTGTTGAGCGTTCTGGCCGGTGATCGGCTGCAGAGTGATTGAGCTGCTGCCACCGTTGCTTAGCGCGAACGCTGCCGCGCCTCCGCCAACAAGGAGGGCCAAGATCGCCAAAGCAGCCAATACGCGGCGGCGGCCAACATTGGCTGGCTTCTGCTGCGCGGGCGTTGCCGTGCCGCGCATTTCAGCTGCTGTCTGAGGTGCGGCCTCAGGTGGGCGTGGCTGGCGTGGCTGAGCTGCCGCGACTGTTGCCCCCGCCGCAACTGCTGCAGTCGAGCCTGTAAGGACGCGGGTTGCTGATGTGGCCTGCTCTGCACTGTGGCCACGCAGCATGGCCGCAAAGACCGCAGCGTCCTGAGGGCGGGCTGCGGGATCGAGCGAAAGCGCCATCTCAACCGCATCTGCGAACTGAGTGGGGACTGACGCGTCAAGAGTGTCAAGACGCGGTGGGTGTTCCTGCTGTTGGCGAAGGACCAGCTCTGAGAGCGATGATGCGTCGTAGGGGAGACGGCCAGTCGTCAGCTGGTAGGCGACAACGCCGAGAGCGTAGATGTCGCACAGTGGGGTTGCCTCCTGTCCGCTGGCCTGCTCAGGCGCGAGGTAAGCAGCAGTCCCAAGAACTGACCCGACCTGAGTCACTGAAGATTGCTCAGTCGCCTTAGCGATTCCAAAGTCAGCAAGCTTGACTCGGCCGGCATCGGTTACGAGGAGGTTGCCAGGCTTAACATCTCGGTGGACGACGCCGTGTCGGTGGGCGTAGGCGAGTCCCTCAGCGCAGTCAGCTGCGTAACCGGCCACAACGTCAGCTGGCAGCTTGCCCTGTTCCTTCAGCAGTTCCGCGCAGGACTTGCCATGCACGTACTCCATGACGATGAACTGACGGTGCGACGACTCGTCAAGGCCATGGTCGAAGACTTGGACGACATTCGGGTGGACAAGGCGCGCTGCTGCCAAGGCCTCGTGGCGGAAGCGGTTGATGAAGGCTGGGTCGTCAGCAAGGTGCTCTGCCAACAGCTTCACTGCCACCTTGCGCTCAAGGCGCTCGTCCATTGCAAGGTGGACAGTGCTCATACCACCCGAACCGAGGCGGCCCTCAAGCTTGTAACGCCCTGCGATTAGGTCACCGGCTGGCATTACGGAATGGCCGGTCCTGCGCCGCCACCATCAGTCGTGGTGGTAGTGGTCGTTGTGGTGGTTGGAGTGGTTGTGGAGGTCGTCGTCGTAGACGAGGAGCTGGTGGTGCTGGATGAGCTTGTCGTGGGGGTGCTGGTCGTCGTGGTTGACGAGCTTGTTGATGTCGTGCTCTTGGCGCAGTCAATCTGGGCCTGGTTGAGGACATTGTTGGCAGCTGAGGTCAAGTTGCCCCTAAGGCCGGAGTCCACTGAGGAGGGGAGGCCGGTGACAAGGTCTTGTACCTGCGCTGCAGCCTCGGAAGCGGCGGGGCAGTCGCCAGCGGCAACAGCTGCGTCAACCTTATTTAGCGCCGAGTTAAGGCTGCTGGCCTGATCTTGGCTGAGACGCCCCTTCGTGCTTGAAGAACCGCATCCAGCAAGTGCAAATGCCAATACGACAACCAAGGCAGAGGTGATCGGAGTGCGCAGCATTTGCATACTTAATGCACTCTAGACGCCTAAGCGGAGCCGATCCGCAAGTGACTCGGGCAAACCGGCCATACGGATGGCGTCTTGGGCGCCCTGAATGTCATATTCCTCGCGCCTGTACTCGGCCGTTCCCTCAGTCAGGTCAAGAAGGAGCCACGCTGCCCGAGGGTCATTGTCACGCGGCTGGCCAACTGATCCGGGGTTGAGGATCCACTCAGCTCCGCGCAGGTCAAGCTTGGTGCCTTCGCGGCGAGTCTCACCTGTAGCTGGCTCACCTGGCCGTCGGGAGAAGGCAAGTGCGACATGCGAATGGCCAACGAGGATGAGTGGGCGCTTGGCCTCGTCGAAACACATCTCTGCGGCTAACGAGGAGAGCACGTACTCCCAAACTGGATCGCGTGGACTGCCGTGGTAGAGGCTAGCTCCGGCCTGCTGGCCCTCAGGCTCTAGTCCCGCCAGCCAAGTCTTCTGCTCTGGTTCTAGCTGCTCGTTAGTCCACCGGGCTGCGACTGATGCGCCTTGGGTGAACACATCAGTCGGAATCGAGCCGATTGCTGCAAGGTCGTGGTTGCCGCAAAGCGCAACAGTGAACTGGTTGCGAACGATGTCCACACAGGGGCCTGGGTCGGCTCCGTAGCCAATGATGTCGCCGAGGCACCAAAGCTCATCTACACCCTCTGCTTCGGCGGCAGCCAGTACCGCGTCAAGCGCTTGAATGTTGGAGTGGATGTCTGAGAGGACTGCTGCGCGCATCTTGTTGCCTAGGCCTTCTGCCTACTATCGCAGCAGTGCGCATACTCCTTGTATCGGTAGGAAAAGTGCGGGATCCGTACGTCGACGACGTCGCCCACTACACGAAGCATCTGCGTGGGCGAGCCAATGTCGAACAGATAGAAGTCAAGGACGCTGCGGCCGCCTTGAAGCGCATTCCGGATGGTGCGACCACAGTAGTGCTCGATGTTCTAGGCGAGCAGCTCGATTCAGAGCAGTTCGCAAGCTTCATCGGCGAGCGGCAGAGGGAAGGCAAGAGTCTCTGTTTTGTGATCGGCGGGGCAGATGGAATTGATGTGCCAAGCCCAGACCACCGGATTTCGTTTGGACCAATCACTCTGCCGCACCAACTCGCGCGGGTCGTGCTCCTTGAGCAACTCTTCCGGGGGCATTCGATCCTGGCTGGCGAGCCCTACCACAGGGCTTGAGGAAGATCCTGCCCACGGCGAACACCTTCGCCCAGCCACCCGGGTAGCCTGCGCATTCGACATGCAAGGACCAGTAGACAACTTGAAGGCAGCGCTGCGAGACGCAGTGGAAGCAGCCGGTGCGTCCACTGACGCCTTCGACAAGGTCTCTCTGGAGCCGCCAAAGGAGGCGTCGTTTGGTGACTTTGCGACTAACGCAGCATTGATCGTCGCCAAGTCTGCTGGCTCTAACCCACGCGAATTCGCTGAACGGCTCGGAGCCCAGCTAGAACAGTCCCTTGGCGCTCAGCTGACCTCTTGGGAGGTTGCCGGTCCGGGCTTCCTCAACCTCACACTTGGCGACGCGTGGTACTCAAGCTCCCTTGAAGAGATCCGGGCAGCCGGTGAGAGCTTCGGCTCTGCTGACCAGCAGGGTGAGGGCGAGAAGGTAATCGTTGAGTTTGTCTCTGCGAATCCGACAGGCCCACTGACTGCTGCAGGTGGGCGACACGCTGCCTACGGTGATTCGCTGGCCCGGATTCTTGAGTTCAGTGGCAACCGGGTCGAGCGCGAGTACTACGTCAATGACGCGGGTGCTCAGGTAAATCGCCTTGGGCAGTCAATCATTGCCCGCGCCAACGGCGAGGAAGTTCCGGAGGACGGCTACTCAGGTGACTATGTGATCGAGCTAGCCAATGAAATTCCAGACTCGGCCAGTGGTGACCCGGACGCAGTTGCGCGGGTGGGTGTCGAAATCTTGGTTGGTCGAATCAAGGCAACTCTTGAGCGCTACGGAGTCCAGTTCGACAAGTGGTTCTCTGAGGCGACGCTTCACGACGACGCTGACAGCCGCGTGACTAAGGCCTGCGATGCGCTTCAGCGGGGTGGGCATGTCTTCACAGAGGATGGTGCTCTGTGGCTTAGGTCCACTGACTTTGGTGATGACAAGGACCGAGTCCTAGTCAGGTCAGGAGGGCAGCCAACCTATTTTGCGGCTGACATTGCCTACCACGCAGACAAGCTCGCTAGGGCAGACCAACTGATTGATGTATGGGGCGCTGACCACCACGGCTACATGGCGCGAATGCACGCAGCAGTTGAGGCGCTAGGCGACGAGCCAGAGCGACTTGAGCTCGTGATCATGCAGTTTGTGAACCTCGTTGAGGGCGGCGACAGGGCCCAGATGAGTAAGCGAAGGGGCGACTTTGTAACGCTCGACGATCTACTTGACGAGATCGGAGTTGATGCGGCGCGCTGGTTCATGCTGCAGAGGTCACACGACACCATGGTCGACCTTGATCTTGACCTCGCGAGGGAGCGCAGTGCTGAAAACCCCGTCTACTACGTGCAATACGCCCACGCTCGTGCAGCGTCGGTAATCGACAAGGCGGGGGTGGGCGTGCCTGCTATCCCGTCCGAGCTAGCCGAGTTGCACGATTCAGAGAAGACGCTGATCCGCAGGCTTGCCTCATGGCCTGAGGAGCTTGCTGAGGCTGCTGAACGCCGTGCGCCACACCGAATCTGCGCCTTTGCCTTGGTGCTAGCTCAAGAGTTCACAGCGTTCTATCGGGATTGCCGAATTGTTGGCGCACCTGACAACGAGCGCGACTTCCGAATCGCTCTTGCGGATGCAGCCAAGACTCAGATTGCCACTGCGCTGACGCTACTCGGCGTTAGCGCACCGAACGAGCTTTAGTCGCGCTGGCGTAGCTCGGCGTCGACGCGTGCAGCGTCTGTGCCACTGAGCGGCTGCGGCAGCTCTGGGCGCTCAGCGTCCTTGGGACCCTGGCGCCATGACCTGATCAGGGCAAAGAGTCCGCCTGCAGCTCCAAGAATCAGGATTGTTGGAATCAGCCAAGCCCAGAGGTCAAAGCCCTTGGCTCTTGGCGTGGCAAGAACTTGGTCGCCGTAGTCCTTAACAAGGGCGTCCTCAATCTGGCTCTTGGTCTTGCCTTCGGCAATCAGCTGGGTGATCAAGGCCCGCTCACGCTTCGCGGCTGGTGCTTCCCGAGCAAGCGAGAGAGGCACGCCGCAAACAGTGCACATCACATCGTCCTCAACCTCAGCCAGTGTGGGGTGCGCATCGCTAGCCAGTGCCAAGGATGGAGTGGCCGCCAACGCGAGCAGAGCTAGAAGTGTGACTAGGCGCTTCATTTGACATTCACCTGACCAAGCAAGGGGGAGAGGTTGTCATTGAGCCACTTGGCGCTGACCTCGCCGCGGCTGATTGCCAGCACCTTGCCATTGCGATCGATCACGAATGTCTCAGGAAGTCCCTTGGTTCCCCAAGCGCGAGCGAACGAGCCTTCCACATCACGCAGTTCGGGATAAGTCATGCCTACCTTCTTCGCGAATGCCGTCGCATCTGAAATCGAGTCATTCCAAGTGACTCCGACGATTGTCGCTCCCTTCGGCGCGATCGCCTTCTGAGTGCGCTCAAGCAGTGGACCCTCTTCGCGGCAGGGTGGGCACCATGATGCCCACAGGTTGAGCACGACCACATGACCCTTCCAGTCGGAGAGCGAGGCCTCGCCTCCCGTGAGCTTGGGTAGCTTCTTCGTCCACTGCGGTGCCGGCGGGAACTGGCTCTTTTGAACGGCCTGATCAAGGGAGCGGTCGTCGCCTGTCTGCGAGACGCCGAAGATGATCAACGCGGCGAAGCCGCCTGCGACGAGTACGGCTACAAGGGGGAGAACCAATTTGCGCACCGCGCCAGAGTACCCGTTAGCTCACTGGGGGTAGAATCCAACCAGCGCGGGATTAGTTCATCGGTAGAACGCCAGCTTCCCAAGCTGGAGAGACGGGTTCGATTCCCGTATCCCGCTCTAACTCAGGCTAGGGGCGCAGCGGGGCGACGGAGACTCCTAGTCGCCGCCCCGCGACCAGGCTCAAATCCGCCACCCCGGCGCTTCTAGCTAGGAAACCTCGCGGAGCTTCCCTGTCTCGACTTCGTAAACGAAGCCGCGAACGCTGTCCTTCTTAGGAATGAACGGGCTCGCCTTGATGCGGGCGATCGACTGGCGTACGTCTTCGTCGAGCTCTGGGAATGCCTCAGCAGCCCACTCTGGCTTGATTCCGGTGTCGTCCTGGACTGACCGCTTGAACTCATCGTCAGTGAACGTGAGCATGCCGCAGTCGGTGTGGTGGATCAGGATGATCTCCTCGGTTCCGAGAAGGCGCTGCGAGATTGCGAGTGAGCGAATCTCGTCATCGGTCACGACGCCGCCCGCATTACGAATGACATGTGCGTCGCCTTCCTGAAGGCCGAGAAGGCCGTATGGGTTGAGGCGTGCGTCCATGCAGGCGAGGATTGCGATCTTGCGTGCTGGAGGGAGGGGAAGGTCACCCTTCTCGAATGATGCTGCGTATGCCTCAGCGTTCTGAAGCAGTTCGTCTGTAACGCTCACTTTGACTCCTGTTGGTTGAAGAAACTACTGACAGGAGCTAATACTACTAAAACTGATCCGGTTTAGCTATTTAGGCGTCACAGCCGTGGTGGAACTTGGACCATGATCTTCAATCCAGCCTTGTGAGCTTCGGAGGTCAGCTGCTTGATCAGCTTGTCCTCCTTGGCCAAGACGCTCAGGTCAAATGTCTTTGAGGCAAGAGTTGCTTGGACTGCGCCGATCTGCTGACGGGCTGCAACAGCTGCCGCGGATACTGGAGCCAATTTCGCTTGGGTTGCGGAGGCTTGGATCAGCTCAAGCCTGTGATTGAGGGAAACGGCGGCCTTCTGGGCAATCTTTCGCTTTCCGGCAGTCAGGGTGCCGTTGGTGGCTTTGTTTGAGGGGGTCCAGATGTAGCGCTGCCAGGTGCCGGCGGCAACGCCAGTCCGGTAGGCAGTCAACTCGCGAGGTGACTTCTTGAGGGAAGTAGTCGTCTTAGCCTTTTGGGCCCGGACCTGCTTGCGCTTTGCATCGAGGTATTGCGTTAGGGAGTCGTACTTGTGGCGGCTAGCTGCCCGTTGGTTGGCCTGCCCGTGAATGTTCTTGACGTTCTTGCTTCCACAGCCGATTCCGGGGACAAACAGCACTGCGGCAAGAGCAGCCACTGCTAGCCCAATTGCTATGCCAAGGCCGATCCTCTGGCGTTTATCCGTCACTTGGACTCCGGGCCAGCGAGCACAGTCAAGATCTCGCCGATTGCTAAGTCGCTGTCCATTGGGTGTCGCATTGGCCTGCGGGCCTTGATCGAGTAGGTATTGCGACGGCCTTCGCGGTGACGTTCTACATAACCCTCGTCGGCAAGCTCGCTGACTATCCGCTGCGCAGCCCGTTCTGTGATCTCAACCCGCTCTGCGATTTCGCGAACTCTCACTCCTGGGTCGCGGGCAATGCAGACCAGCACGTGAGCGTGGTTAGTTAGGAACGTCCATTTAGCCATGTCGGCAAGGGTAGTGGGTACTACCAGGGCTGACCGTCACCGCAGCGCGGGCAGGTAGTCCCCGCGTCCGCTGAGGCGGTGAAGTTGCTCCCACAGCAGCAGCTGTAGTGAGCGTGGTCGTCAGGGAAGTCATGGTCCCTGGCGCGCATCGAAGCGACATTTCCCACAGGGGTTGGGGTTTGAGCGTTCATGTCCCACCAGACGCTGGCTGGCTGGCCTGTTTGATTTCCGCTCATACCTTCTAAACGCAGCACGATTGTCAGAGTTTCGGCAACCGGGCAATGACTCCTCCTGCGCCCTGATGCGTGGGCGAATCTTCCCGTCGGGTACTCTCCAGTGCTCCCGATGGATCCCGCCCGGAAGCGAACAATCCGCCTTGTCGTAGCCCTTGTCTGTGCACTTGGGTTAGCTACTGCGCTGGTCTACACCAGCTTCAGCGCTGGCAGTGAGGCTGTTACTCCGAGTCAGTTGGTCAAAGATTCGAAGCCTGGACGTTCCTACCAGTTGACCGGCAAGGTTGTGGCTGGCACGATCCAGCGCAAGGGCGACTCTCTGAAGTTCACGATCAGGGACCGTGCCGGAACCGCAACTGTCCCCGTTTCCTACACAGGCGCAGTCCCTGACCCTTTCCGGGCTGGCCGCGAAGTGATCGTTGTCGTCAAGAAGGCGCCAACAGGAGCAACCTTCATCGGCGAACGGGATTCGTTGCAGACGAAGTGCCCATCTAAGTTCAAGTCAGCCAAAGCAGGCGCCTGATGGCAAACGTAGGTCGAGCACTGCTGTTCATCGCATTCGCAGTTTCGATCTGGGGCGCAGTCGCCGCAATCGCTGGCTATGTGACTGGGCGCCGCGACCTCGCGCTCTCTGCCCGCCGTGCGATGCCGGCGATGATGATCCTCCTGATCGCATCTTTCGCTGTTCTTGAGATTGCCTTTCTTCGAGATGACTTCTCGTTCCAAGTAGTCGCAACACACTCCTCAACCACGACACCTTTCTTCTACAAGGCGGCTGCTGCGTGGTCATCGCAGGAGGGCTCCCTGCTCCTCTGGGGCATGCTGCTGTCGATCTGGTCAACTCTCGCCTTGCGCGTAGTCCGCGGGCGTCTGACTGAGGTTGTGCCGATAGCCACAGCGGTTCTGTTCATCTTGGCCGCGGTCTTCGTCGGTATGACCGTTCTTCTTGCCGACCCATTCGTAACGCTCGCTCAGGTTCCACCTGAAGGGAATGGGTTGAACCCATTGCTGAGGCACGCGAGCATGATGATTCACCCGCCGGCTCTTTACTCCGGGTACACGCTCTTCTCAATCCCATTCGCCTTCGCAATCGGGGCGCTTGTAACCAAGCGACTTGGGTCTGACTGGCTGCTTGTAACTCGACGCTTCGCTCTTGGAGCATGGCTGGCGCTAGGCCTAGGAATTCTGCTCGGCGCTCGCTGGTCATACACAGAGCTCGGCTGGGGTGGCTACTGGGCGTGGGACGCGGTTGAGAACGCGGCTTTGCTGCCATGGCTGCTCGGAACGGCATACCTGCACTCCGCCACGATTCAAGAGAAGCGCGGAATGCTGAAGGTCTGGAATGTCTCATTGGTGCTCGGCGCTGGCGTGCTCTCAATCCTTGGCACCTTCCTAGTCCGCTCTGGAATCCTGAGTTCAATCCACGCGTTCGTTGAGCCTGGAGCTGCCTTGCGATGGACCTTTGTGGCGCTGATCGTGATTGAGCTTGGTGTCTCCGTCTGGCTGGTGATCTCTAGGCGCAACTTGCTTAAGACCGAGCACCATCTGGATTCGCTCTTCTCAAGGGAGTCGTTCTTCCTTGCTCAGAACCTTGTGCTCGTTGCACTGATGTTCGTCGTCCTCTGGGGAACATTCTTCCCGCTGGTGAGTGAGGCAATCACCGGTACGAAGACGAGTGTTGGCCCGCCGTGGTTTGACAAATATGTAGGGCCGCTTGCGTTGGTACTTGTTGCGCTTACCGGGATTGGGCCGCTCGCGGCTTGGCGAAGGTCTGGCTTCAAGCAGCTTGGGAAGTCAATCCTGAGGCCGGCAATCTTTGCAGTTGCAGTCGGGGTTG
>CALJKH010000224.1 GCA_937973575.1 uncultured Solirubrobacterales bacterium
CACACCTACCGCTTTGGTGCGTGCCATGCCAGCTGCGAAGAAGAGGATGAGGGGGCAGATGATTGCTGCCATGTAGCGGCTGGCCCACGCAGGATTGAACTGGGAGAGGGTCCAGGCGATGAGCAGGGTGCCGGTGAACATGATCGCGATGGAGACCAAGGACGCGCGAGTCTGTGACGGTGGTGTGACGTCCTGCTCAGCATCTGGGCGGCTCTTCCAGATTGCGATGAGGCCGCCGAGTGCACCAACAAAGAGAGCTGCTGCTGTGGCCCATCCGCCAAGCAGAGTTGCCAACTGCGCAAAGACGCCAAGCCGAGGCTTGGACGACCAAGGCGCACCAGTGTGTGAAGCTTGGAAGAGAAGGGTTGGCACCCATGGCAGGTAGAGGACTGCAGTTGCGCCAAAGGCAAGCAGTCCGTCCTTAACCAGCGGCTTCTTGTCACCGGCCTGCTGGACAAGCCAAAGCCACGCAATGCCACAGGAGACGGTGAAGAAGATTCCCCAGCCGTGGGTGTAGAGCATTGCTGCCAGCGCGATCGAGAGGACTGGTAGCCAGCGGCGCTCGCGTTGGATGAACGCGAGACAGAAGGTCGTTGCGGCAATCAGCGAGAGGAGAGCTATCAGCGTGTACATCCGAGTTTCCTCGGCGTATGTCGTGAGGAAGACGGAGATGGCGATCAGGACGGCGGTGAACATGCCTGCCCGGCGGCCGAAGAGGCGCCAGCCAGACCATGCGCCAACTGGAATCGCCACCAGCGCAAAGACAAGGGAGAGGGCGTGCGTTGCAGCCTCAGTGCGGCCAAACCAGCCCATCCAGGCTGCAAGGGTCATGTAGTAGAGAGGCGGCGACCCGTCGCGCTTGAGCACATGCGGGATGTCAAGGATTGGGTGTGAGCCAATGCCAACTGACAGAGCTTCGTCCATCCAGAAGGAAGCGTGGATAGAACGAGTCCGAAGGAAGGCGGAGACCAACACCAGCCCAACCAAGAACAGTCCGATCACGATCGGGTTGGTGGCTAGGCGCTTGGACGCGCTTGGCATTGGAACTGTGGCTTCGTTACTCATCGGGTCTTTGCTCTGGGGCAGGCTTCAACAACATTCCACGGGCCCACGCTACCTACCTCCCTGCCACCAGCAGGCTTGAACTTAGGCGCAGGTGGGTTACCTGGTGAGGCAGTCTCAAAGGAGGTTCCCGGTGACGGAGTTGGCTCGTCGCCGATCGGGGCGCTGAGGGCGATTGTGTGGACATCCATGTACCAAGCGAGCATCGTCACTTGGAAGCGCTCCGTGCTGACAGCCCCGCATTGGAGCACGGCCGAGCGACCACCCGCGAGCTTGATAGCTACTGGCAGGTCGTCCCTGCGCTTAGCTTCGTCATGAAGAACCACATTGAGGTTTGAGTACTGCTTAATTCGATCGTTAAGGCCCTTCGCCCAAGCAGCGGCAGGGATCGCAAGAGTAAAGAGGATGCTTGCCACCACGACAAGATTCTTGTTGACTGCCGCAGCCGCCCTGCGGACCAGCACCAGTAGTGAGCCAACTCCATAACCACCAAGGATTGCCAGCAGTGAGGTGCCGAGCATCATGTAGCGGGGGTTGCCAGCGAAGCCAGCTTGGGTCATTGCCGCAACGACGAGGATCCAGCCGCCAGCAAAAGCGAAGACCAGCACAGGCTGCCAGCGCCGGCGCCAAGCCGACCAAGCGATGAATGGCAAGCTGAGCAGAACCAGCGGGTGCAAAGCAACCGGGATGATCGGCTCGCCTTGCTTGATCGTCTCGAGGAATGGGTTGCGCGCAAACGCAGGCGAGTACTCGTTGGGCTGCTTAGCCCGTGACGCTGCGCGAAGGAAGTCGCCAGAGCCGATGTACTCGGGAATGAACCAAAGGACGGGAAGCGCGAGAGCACAGCCAATCAACCAACGGCGAAGTTCCGGGTTGGTAAACCAAAGCCAGAGTCCGTAGAGGCCAAGGAACGGCCAGACCTCTGGGCGAAGCAGGCCAACCGCCGTCGCAAACAGCAGGGCGCCCTTGCGGTTGCCGTTGAGGTGGTAAAGGATCGCGGCGAAACCGACTGCGTTACAAAGGCCCTCTGAGTCGCCCATTGCCGCGTAACGCAGGTAGCCAACCTGAAGAAACACAGTTACAACGGCGACAAGGCCAGCTACCGCAGCCACCCAGCCGCGGCGCGGTGCATCGCCCTCACCCCAAGTCGCCTCGCACAAGCGGCCAGCAAGAACGAACGCCAAGACGACTGAGATCAACGCGCCGGCCCGGGCGACAATCAGCCACAGGTCAGGGGCAATTCCGCCAAAGACGGCAAACGGGACGGTGACCAGCATCGGCAGTGGCTTCCACGACGGCCCCCCAGTCGTTTCCAGGTTGAAGTGGATGATCTCGCGACCCCAAAGGATCCATGCCCATGGGTCATAAGTCGGCGTGGAGGGGTAGAGCAACGAGATCGCTGAAAGCGCCAGCGCACCAAGCACCAGCGCCACTGCAGGCTGCATCAGGAAGCCAGCTGCCCCCGGTCGGCGGGTGGGAATCGCGGCGGCGCTCACGGAGTTGCCTCAACTGGGGTTGCCGCCACATCACCATCAGATTCATCGGCCTGGCGTGCAGCGCGCAAACGCTCTAGCCCGCCGTAACGGAGGAAAAGAAGGGCGCCGCCAACAATCGTGATCGGTACATAGACAACGAACCTCAGGAGGACGATGTAGGAAATCGGGTTGACCTTGGTCTTAGTTACAGCCCGGGTCGCAACAGCAACCGCCGCGTCCCAAGTACCAATCGAGCCAGGGGCTGCCGGAATAAGCGCCGCCAAGTTCGCGAACGCCACAACCGACATCGAGCCGGTGACACCAAGGTGGATCCCGACCGACTCGGCGACCATTCCGTAGACGGCTGCTTCGACTCCCCAGATCACAAAAGAGAGCAGCAGCAGAGTTACTCCCTTAGCGCCAAGCAGTGGCCTAAGTGGTGTGAGGATTGGGCGAACTGAATCGAGCAGGCGCTGGGCATGGTGACGGTGCCGCCACCAGACATACGCCGCAACAAGGCCAGCCGCGACGGCAAGCCCAAGGCCTACAAAGACAAGAACCGGTGAGGTGCTGAGCTTCTTAACGAGGTCAAACGCGACGACGAGCAGGATCGTCCCAAGCGCAAGTGCGTCAAGGATGCGCTCCGCAAGGATCGAGCCGATAACTGTTCGCCGCTTCGCGCCAGTGCGTGACGAGAGCAGGAAGATCCTCAGCAGCTCGCCACCGCGGGCCGGTAGAGCGTTGTTGCCTGCGTAGCCGACGACAGTCAGGCCGTAGGCATCGCCTCGCCCCACTTCAACCTTGGCTGCGCCGAGAATGCTGTGCCAGCGCTCGCCGCGCATCAATGTCGCGATTGCGTAGGCCACAAGAGCAGCGCCAAGCCAAGCCCATTCAGTGCCAGTATCCGGCCACTTTGGCGCCTGTTGCTTGGTCGCCCACCAGATAACTGCAGCCAATGGGGCAAGCCAAAGAACCCCGTGGAACAGGGTTGATCGGTGCAGGTTGCTAAGGCGTTCCTTCATGGGGTGTTATCTCCGACCGGAGATGTCAAAGACAGGATTCGACGCGGGACGTGAAATTCCCGTCCGCTGACCCAACGTAGAAGACAGCCGAGCCAAGTACCTCGGCACCTTCAGCCTGTCCGCGGGCCTGCCTTGCAACAGCATCGCCCCGATCTGCTGCGAAGTAGATGCTTGCGCCTTGGTCGAGCTTGATGCGGTCTTTCCCTACGGGGACTGCCTTCAGCCCAGCACCACGGATGCATCCCAGCGCAGCGTTTCGCGTTTGGTACGGCTTGTACCCAGCCGATCCACCAACGACCGCGTTCTGCCCACCCGACTGCTGAGGGGTCCTGACGCTTCCGCATGCGGAGAGGAGTAATGCGAGCGAAACAGTTGCTGCCAAAGTGAGCTTCACGGGCAAGACGGTAGCCAATAGCGCGGCCTCCGCACTAGGTAGGCATAGACTCTCGCCGCAGTGACACCAACGATTGCAGCGCTCACAGGCCCAGCATCAAAGGTCGGCGTAGTACTCGTCACCGCTATTGCTGCTGCAGCGGTGGTGGCTCCGCGCGAACGACAGAAGGCCTTCTTGGGTCTTGGTGCCCTTGTGCTTGCGCCGATTCTGCTGATCGCTGACCTCAGCGATTCGCCACAGCTGTCAGTTATCCATCGCTCCCCACTTGTCGCAGCCGCCGCAGGCCTGGTGGGGATCGCCGTCGTCTTAGTCCTTGCGAAGGTCTTAAGCAGCAACGCGAAGATCTTCCCCTACCTGGTCGCGCTCGCACTGCCATTCCGCCTACCGATCGCAGTTGGTGGAGACACCGCAAACCTTCTGCTGCCGCTCTACCTCGTGATCGCGGCTGGCACCGTCGCTTGGGCAGTTCCGCTGATTACGCGCAAGGTTGACGACCCTGACTTAAAGCCCGGCCTCCTCGACTGGTCAGTCGCAGCATGGCTGCTGCTATTCGGCCTTGCCGCGCTTTGGTCGGGTGACCCAAGCAAGGCAGTGCAGCAGGCCGTCTTCTTCTATGTGCCGTTCAGCATCCTCTTCCAGCTCACCTCGCGGATTGACTGGACCACCGAGCTGATCCGTAACTGCGGGCTGATCTTGGTCGGCCTTGCCCTGGTCTTCAGTGGCATCGCGTTCTTTGAATACGGAACCCAAACGCTGCTGCTGAATCCGAAGCTTCTAATCAGCAACCAGTTCCACACCTACTTCCGCGTCAACTCCGTCTTCTTTGACCCGAACATCTTCGGCCGCTTCCTAATGCTGGTGATGATCGGCCTTGCCGCAACTCTGCTTGACACCAAACGCGGGAAATACGTGGCAGCTACCTCAGCCTGCCTTGCGGTGCTGCTGGCGGCGATGGTGATGACGCTCTCCCAGTCGAGCTTCATCGGATTGCTGGTTGGCCTCGCGGTAGTCGCGGCTCTGCGCTGGACTCCGTGGAAGGTCGGCGTGCTGGCTGTCCTCGTCGCGACGATCGGAATCGCAGCCGTTGTCGTTGCCCCGTCGAGCTCCGGGATCAAGCTGCACTCGATCAAGGTCCTCAACAATGAGTCAAGTGGCAGAACCGGGTTGGTTGGCGGCGGCATTGACCTCTTCAAGGCCAAGCCAGTCTTCGGCTGGGGTGCTGGTGACTTCTCCAAGGCGTATCGGTCACAGCAAAGCGCCGGCGCACCAGCTGCGGTCTCCGCCTCCCACACCACCCCGGTGACTGTGGCTGCCGAACAGGGAGTGATTGGCCTAATCGTCTACATCCTGCTTCTAGTCGCAGTTCTGATCCGCGCTCTCCAAAGCGCGCGTTTGTCTACCGCGCGGACTGCAGTTGTGGCTGGGCTTGCGGCATTGGTTGTCCACTCCTGTTTCTACGCGGCGTTCTTTGAAGACCCGATCACTTGGGTGCTGTTTGCGTTGGCGGTTGCGCTGCCGATTCCGTCGAGGCCCCCGCAAGGTGTTTGAGAAGCCTGTCGCTGCACGCGCCGCTGCCGTGGCCGCTGCCGTCGGGCTAGCAGTACTGATCGTCTTTGCCAGTGGCGCCCAACCTGGCTACGACACCTCTTGGCACTTGGTCTGGGCCCACCAGATCCTTAGCGGGCACGGCCTACAGCCGGACACCTGGGCAGCCCACGTCCCAACCTTCGACGCTTGGGCAGCCCCGACCGAACACCCGCTGCTGATGCTGATCGCCCAAGTCGCGGCGCTTTTTGGAAGTGCTGCGCCACAGGTGATGTTGATCTTCACCCTGCTCGCACTGTTCGGCCTACTCGAGGCGATGCGGCAACTAGGCCGCGAAGTGTTTGGGAGTGGACTCGCCGGAGTTGCTGGCTGGGTGCTGATGGCAGGCGCTTACGGCCTCCTTCTTCAGGCGCTGCGCGGGTACCTTGATGTTTGGTTCCTGCTGCTCGTCACGATTGCCGCGCTGCGGATCGCCAGGACTAAGCAGGCATCTGCCGGCTGGATCCCACTGATACTGGCTGGTCTACTTCGCCCCGAGGCATGGCTACTGGCTGGCATCGCACTCATCGCAGGCTGGAAGCAGGCGGGTCGTGAAGACCGCCTCAAGGCGATCGCCGCGGTGATGGCCCCGCCGGCCATCTGGTTCTCGATCGACGGGCTCGTCACTGGCCAGCCATTGCTTTCCTTGAAGACCGCGAGCGCCTTGGAGGTAGTTGGCTCAGGTGGGCCACTTCATGTGTTCGCCGGGGCGCTCGGCGGTGGCCTGCGCGGCCCCGCGACCCTGCTTGGCGTGCTCGGAATTGGCCTTGCCTTGAAGAAGCTTGGGCTGCAGCGCGTCAGGCTGCCACTGGTTTTGATCGCCGCAGGGTTGGCGATGGCAGTGGTCATCGCAGTTGGCGGTCTCACGCTCCTACCCCGCTACCTGATGCTCTGTGATTTAGGCCTTGCTCTGTTTGCTGGGTATGCGATTGGGGGCTGGACCAGCGAGTCCAATGCGACTAGTTGGCGAGCAGCAGGCATCGCCGCGATTCTGGCCGGCGCGGTTGGAGCGATCGCTCTGGGCGCTCCAGCGAAGTTGGCAAGTGAGGTTCGCCTTGATGCCTCAGTCCACCGTGACCTGACTCGACTCCTCAAGCAGCCCTATATGGAGCCCGCAATGGACAGGTGCGATCGGCGGATTGGACCTGAGCCTGGAACCATCACCTTCCCATCATTCAGATTGATTCCCGACACAATGCTGATCACTGAGTACCTCCCTCAGTCAATCGGTCAGGCAAAGGTGTTCGGGCGCGCGGAGTCTGGGTCCAGCGTCGCAACCGTGAGCGTGACGATCAGTCCAAACGAGACTGACCATCGCATTCAAGACAGGTACTCACACCCCGGAATTGACCTTCCGATTGATGAGCGTGCCCCTCACGGCTTCGTGCGGATTGCGGACTCAGGACCCTTCATCGCCTGGACAAGCTGCAGGTACCTTGCCCAGAAGAAACTCAGCCGGTAAAGCCGCCGTAGACGCGGACTGTTGTTGAGTCCGTCGCCCGCGGGTTACCAGTCGCTCGTGCAGCCGACGAGGCTGTGCCTGAGCCAGATGCACTTGCAATCACGCTGATCGAATACGACTTGGTCGCGCCTGCGTTCAAGGTCCCAACACGCCAGCAGACTCGGTTACCGGAGCGGATGCCGCTTGACGACTGGTAGGACACATTGCCTGGCAGGGTCGCGCACAGGGTCGTGTTACGCGCAGCCGAACGACCAGCAGTAACGCTGACCTTCAAGTTGAAGATTGAGCCGACTGGCTTGGCTGTACGAGGGCCAACAATGCGGGTTGAGATCCCATTGCTTGCCGGGCTCGCAACGACGATTGGCACGATGTCCGAGGCCTCCGCGGACTGCCCGGGCATCGCTGACGTAGCGCTGGCGACATTCTTCAAGTTGTGGGTGCCAGTGAGGTTGCTGTCTGCCTTGGCGTTAATTGCTAAGGACTGGCTTGACCCAGCAGTGAGCAGCCCAACGATGCAGCTGATCCTCTGCCCAGCCGCAGTGCATCCGGAAGGAAGCGGATCGACAGGTGAAAGCCCTTTCGGCAGGTCATCAACCACGGTGACTCCGAGAGCCTTGGTGGGGCCGTAATTGGTCACCACAAGATTGAACGTGCCAGTTCCACCTGGCGACATTGAAGTTGGCCCAGTCTTTGTGAGGCCAAGGTCCGCCCACGGAGAAACCGTCACCGTGTAACAAGAATCGTTATTGCTTTGGTCAGTGTCGCGGACCAGCGTTGTTGCCGTAGCGCAGTTCTCGAGAGGGCCGCGGGCATCGTCATCGATCTTGGCGACGATCGTGACAGTGATCTGCTTCTTGCCTGAGCCGGACGCAGGCTGCAGCGGCCCGGGAATGCTCGCGCAGTTGACGCCGCGTGTGCCAACCAATGTGCAAGAGCCTGAGTTGCTCTGGTCGTCGCTCCAAGTAGCTGCCATAGCCGTCATTCCAACTGGCACCAAGTCGGTCACCTGAACGTCTGGGCCTGCAGCGCTCGGGCCATTGTTGGTCACAACGACCGTGTAGTCAATGGCGCCTCCCGGGTCACCAAGGGGGGAGGACCCTGACTTGACAACTACGAGGTCAGATACAGGCAGGATGTTGACAGTGTCCGTTGAGGTGGCCGGCCCACCGGTCCAGTTGTCAGCAGAGCTGGTGCCCGTCACATCAAAAGCCGAGATTGTCGTGTTTGGTGATGGGCGGAAGTTGAGAGTGATCCTCACAGTTACGCCAGCTCTTAGATCAGCCTTGGCGCACTCAACCTTGTAGTGCCCACTGACAGTCACAGAAGCTGTGCAATCTGCGGCTGTCACTGAGCCGTCGCTTGAGGTGACCGTGAAGCCGGTTGCCGGAACCTCATCCTCGGTCACGCTTGACTCCATCACCATGGTCGCGTTGATTGCAGCGGAAGGTCCGTTGTTCGTGAATGCACCCATCACGCCAACCGCATCACCGGGATAGACATCCGGCTTCTGGGCGGTGACGGCTACTGGAACAACTGACACACCTGCATCCACAAGCCTCGCGACGGTGGACGTGTCGTTCGTTGGGTCGCCGTCAAGCGGCGTGGTGACGGTGGCTGTGTTGCTTACAGTCGAGCCCGAAGGATTAGTGAGGCTTGCGACTGAGATCGTGATGTTGTCGTAGCTGGCACCAGCAGCAAGCGCATCCGAGCGAGTGCATGACACATGGCCGGAGACGATTGGCGCGCAAGTCCAGTTAGGAGCAGTGATCGTTGGTGAGTTCTGGAACGCGGCGGGAAGATCGTCAAGCACTGTCGTTGTGCCGGACGTTGCTGAGGTACCAATGTTCTTGACTGCAATTCGGTAGGAAGCGGCGAGGCCGTTTGCGAAGTGCGATGAGCTGATTGTCTTTGTAATCGCAGCGTCTGGAACTCGCACTGCGATATCCGCCTTCGGGCTGTGCGCCTCGACTGGAGTTCCCAGAGTCTGGGCCGTGTAGTCAATCGTTGCGGTGTTGCTGATGATCCCGCCACCTGGGGGAATGTCTGTGACCTTGACCTTGAACTTGATCGTGTGCTTCTCCCCAGGCGCGATCAGGCCACCCAACTCTGATGTCCAGTTAGAACCAAGGCGAATCGCGAGTGACCCAGTGCCGCCCGCAGCTGCAGCCCGACCACCTGAGTCAGGCACTGAGGCGCCGTCATAAGTGACTGATCCGGGGACAAAGGTTGTCCCGGGCGGCATTGATTGCTCGATCAGGTCCGACGCGACAGCGCCGTCGCCGCCGGTGTTCTCCAGAGTCAAGGTGTACTCAAGCTCGTCGTTTACGCGGACCTCGCCCACGTTGAGGTTTTTGACCGTCTTGTTGACGACAAGGTTGGGGGCATAGAGCTCTGTTGCGAAGGTGGCAACAAGCGGTTGGTATGCCTCACCGCTGCTCTTGGCGCGAATCACAGCTGAGGTCGCGTTGTTGCCGAGTATTCCGTCTGCAGCAATGATCTTCGCGTCGAAGCCAAACTGATTGCCTTGGTTGGGGTTGCGCCCCGGCGTGGCCGCACCCTTGTAGGAGATCCAAGCGTTGAAGAAGTTCATCGGTGGCGTGACAGCGTCGGAAAGCACTGTGTCGTTGAGCTGCGCGTAGTCACCGGTGATTCCCCGGTCGCCCTCGAACGCGATCATGCCGACATCACTCTTGACTGACCCAGTTGCCGGGGTGCGGAAGCCGGAAATCGGGATCGAGATCATGCTCGATGTACCAACAGTCCGCTGGCCGTCGAAGACGCTCAAGTCACGAAGTGGCTCGCCCGGAGCTTGGTAGGCAACTACGAGTGACCAGCCGGCACCAGTGCCCTTCACTCCTGACCGAGTTGGAATGCCGCCAAGCATGTAGTTACCGGCGCCCATCCGCTGAATCTCGGTTGTCACATTGAGGAAGCAGTCGTAGCCGTAGTCAACGCTTGGTGCAGCGTCGTAGACGGTCGCAGTCACATCCTTGTAGACGCCATCCGGCCCCATGAACTTGGCGGCCTTGGCCTGCGCCTCAGTCATACGCGTTGGAGCACTTGAAGTCCAGTAGAGGCCGGCCCAAATCACCTCAGCGCCGTCTGGGAGCGACAGCCTGGCCGCGGAGGAAACTGCCGTGGACGGGTCTGAGTCCACGTCGAGGTTGGTCATGATCCAGTTGTTGTTGTTCAGTGAGGAGTTATTGACCGTGCCAATCGAAAGGTTGTCCCGCGACGCTGCACAACCGGATTGCGAGGGCTCGCAAGTCATCAGTGTGTTTGACGCCATCACGATGTTGCCCGGCGCCTGAGTGCTGAAGCGGGTGCTGAAGTCCCTGTCGGCACTTGCAGCCGGGGCGAGAGCGAGCAGGCCGAATATGACTGCGGCAGCAGCCACCCAGTTGGGGCGAATCACTCTTACGAAGGCCATGACCTCAAGAGATTCAACACGGCCGCGGCAATTCACGCAACCACGTACAGGCCCGCTGCCGTAATGATTGAGCAATGGACGACATGTTCGAAAAGAGAGTGATCGTTATCGGCGCTGGCCTTGCTGGCCTCGCGGCAGCCAAAGCGCTGACAAGTGCGGGCATAAAGATCATGGTCCTAGAGGCCAACAGCCACGCTGGTGGTCGCGTCTGGACAGATGAGGTTGACGGCTTCCTGATCGACCGCGGCTTCCAAGTTGTCCTCGACTCCTACGAGGAGATGCACCGCCAGTTCGACATGAACTCGCTTCGCCTCTACGCCTTTGAGTCCGGTGCGCTGATCCGCACGGGCGGCGATTTTGTCCGGCTCAGCGACCCTCTTCGCAAGCCCACATCCGCCTTTGGAATGCTCACCGGCGGCCTTGTCAGGCCTAAGGATGTGCCCGCCACCTTGCGCATCCTGCGTGACGCACGGGCAGCAGCATCAGGCAATCCGATCGGCCGCGAGACGACGACTCTCGCCGCACTGCAAGCAGCCGGCGTAAGCGAGCAGATGCTCACCGCGTTCTGGAAGCCTTTCCTCTCCGGGATCACGCTTGAGTCAAACCTCTCAACCAGCAACCGCTTTCTTGAGTTCCTGATTGACCACTTCTCGCGCGGTCAGGCAACAGTCCCGGGTGACGGAATGCGGATGCTCCCCCAGACCTTGGTTGGGGACCTGCCAGCTGGCGCAGTACACCTCAACACGAAGGTCAACAAGATTGAAAAGCGCCGGGTGAACATCAAGGGCGTGGGTTGGGTTGAGGCCGACGCGATCGTTGTTGCCACTGACGCACGCGGCACCTCGAAGCTCCTTGATGACCTTGAGACCCCGAAGTGGAGCAGCGTTGGGCAGATCGCTTGGGCAGCAGCCGGCGAAGGCCCAACAACTGAACCTGTCTTGATGCTGAACGGTGAAGGATCTGGAGTTGTAAACAATGTCCAGGTGATGTCAGCTGTTGCCCCAGGCTACGCCCCAACCGGCGCCTCGCTGATCACAGCTTCGATCCTTGAGGAGCACCTTGGGCTTGACGACGAACAGCTTGACCAACAGGCCCGCGCACAACTGGGCCAGTGGTTTGGAGCGGAGGTAAATGATTGGCACACCCTCCGCATCAACCGAATCAAGCGCGCATTGCCTCGCCAAGATGTCGGGTCGCTCAACCCGATGGAACGTGACCCTCGCCTGAAGAAGTGGCTGTGGGTTGCAGGTGACTGGCGTGCAACCTCGTCTATTGACGGTGCACTTGCCAGCGGCCGCCACGCAGGCGAGCAGCTTGCCGCCGAGCTGAACTCCAAGGACTGAGCCGTGGCCGGCAAGGTTGAACTCGTCACCGTTCGCCCTTCAACTGAGGACGACCCCGTAATTGTTGAGAGCGCAGAGGCAGTGGCTGGCCGTGGCCTCAAAGGCGACCACTACGCAAGCCGCAGCCACGGCAAGAGTGGCCGCCGCGCGCTGACTCTGATCGAGCGTGAGGCTTACTCCCACCTTGAGGCGGAGGGACTCGGCGTTGATGAGCCGCTGCTCCGCCGGAACTTGATCGTTACTGGAATTGACCTGAACGAGTTGGTCGGCAAAGAGTTCACAGTTGGCGAGGTGCGCTGCCGCGGCACGGAACTTTGCGACCCTTGCCGCCAGATTGAGCAGCAGACACACCAAGGTGTGTTGAAGGCGTTGGTGCTCCGCGGTGGACTCTGCGCTGAGATTTTGAGCGACGGCGTCATTCGCGCCGGCGACGAAGTTCGTCCGCTCAGCTAAAGCCGCTAGCTAAAGCTCAAAGTCGCGCCCGCATTGGCGACAGACAGTCGCCCCGGGCTTAACACGGCTGCGGCAGTAAGGGCACCAGTAACGCTTGCCAGACAGGCCGCCAAGCATTGAGATCGCAAACCCGAAGAAGAAGATGATGTTGGTGAGAGTGCCGCCCTCAACTCCAATGAGTGACATGACGAAGGCGAGGAAGAAGCCAAAGAAGATCGACCCGAACCAGAGTCGCATTGAGCTGAGGTTCTCCCAGTGGATTGTTGGCTTCTTGCTTGGGTCTGGTTCAGGAGCAGAGAGCCTGAAGCCCCCGTTGCCATTCCCGTTCCCGTTGTCGTCGCCACTGCCGTCGTTCAGCACGGCTTGATTCTCTCACTAAAACAGGCGTGCAATCAAGTCAAGCGAACCAATCAGGTTCGTTGCCCGGCTTCCATTTGATGTTGCAGCCCATTGAGGGAGTCTGCTCCGCGGCCGGTCCTTCACCAGCGAGGACGCGCTCTACTGCAGCGGTTAGGTCAGCACCGGTGACCTCTTCCCCGTTGCTCGGCCGCGCAGTGTCAAAGCGCCCGCGGTAGGCAAGCTTGCGATCCCCGTCGAACACGAAGAAGTCTGGTGTGCAGGCAGCGCGATAGGCCTGAGCGACCGACTGGTCTTCGTCAATGAGGTAAGGGAATTTGTAGCCGCGCAGCTCAATCTCAGCTGCCATCGCCTCAGGTGAGTCGTCTGGGTAGTTGTGGGCGTCATTGGAGTTGATCGCGACGACAGCCACACCGCGCTCAGCAAACCCATTGCCAACCTCGGCGAGCTTGTCGGCCAGCAGCTTCACGTATGGACAGTGGTTGCAGATGAACGCAACGACAAGCGCTGGCGCCTGCCCTGCCACTGAGTCAAGCGTGTGGGTATTGCCAGCAGGGTCCGGCAACGCAAATGCTGGAGCTGGAGTCCCGAGGGGCAACATTGTGGATTCGACAGCGACCATTGTTCGAGGTTACCGTTGGGGATTGTCAGGAAGTTGATTGCCATGGCGTCGGTACTCCCCATGCGACATGAACTTGACACCGACACACAGGTCAGCCGCGCTGTTGTCCGCAACGGCAAGCTGACTATCACCCCACGCCCATTCCGCCTGATGGCGAGTAGTGCTCACACCTACGCTGATGCTCTGCGTGACGCTGGCACAGTGGTGTGCGACCTAGAGCTAGACGGCTATGAGGAAGGCGAGCGCGAACTGACTGTTCGATTCGTTCCCCTTGGGTCTGAGACTCCTGAGGCGCTTGATGCGATCCGTCAGTGGGCGGTGCTTGCTGGTTGCAGGAGGATCTGGCTTACCGACGAGGTCATTGACCTCTCCGACGGCCTTGTGCCGCACCCTGATGATCTGAAGGCAAGCGAGTGCCCGACCTGTGGCGTTGTGCCGGTTGAGCACACGACGGTTGACGACATTGCCCGAGCTAGAACCAGAGGCCTGCGACCCCGCGTCTGCCCAGTCTGTGCGACCCGTGTACCCGAGCGGCGTACTCAAGCGCGCTCAAGCAGATAAACAGCGCCCGCTGCGAACAGATTGGGGCGAAGCTTGGCCAAGCCTGACGCCCTTCCGTGAGTGTCGTCTAGCTCAATTCGCTCGATCACCCGAAGGCCGCAATGGTCAACGAGCGACTCAAAGTCGGTGAGAGTGCAGAGGTGAATGTTCGGCGTTGAGAACCAGGGGTTTGGCAGTTCGCGACTGGACGGCATCCGGCCGCGCGTGAGGAGCTCAATCCGCAAACGCCAGTTGCCAAAGTTTGGAAGCGACACGATCCCGCGTTGGGCGACGCGCCGCATCTCAGTCAGGGCGAGCTCTGGGCGCCTGAGGGCTTGGATTGTCTCCGACAGGATTACGAGGTCAACCTCATCGTCATCAACCTCTTCAAGTCCGTGGTCAACATCGCCCTTAACGACTGGCACACCGCGGGCAAGGCAGCCGTAGAAGCCGTCGTCGCTTAGCTCGACACCCCAGCCGCTGCAATCGCGGTTGGTGATCAGCTCCTCAAGCAGCGCACCATCACCGCAGCCAAGGTCGAGGACTCGCGAATCCTCGGGCACAAGGCCAGCCACTAGCTCCAAGTCAGGGCGCAACGCCACGGTTACTCGCCGCCTTCCAAACCTTCGAGGAAGGTCTTGACTGTGCGGTGGTAATCCTCGCCATCAAGGAGGAATGAGTCATGCCCCCAAGGCGACTCGATCTCACGGAACGAGACGGGCACCCCGGCACGCGCGAGCTGGCGCTGAATCGCCTGAGAGTGGGACGTGTCGAATCGCCAGTCGGTGTCAAACGAGACGAGTAGGAAGCGTGTCGTCAACTCGCGCATGCGCTCGTAGACCTGTGGCTCTGAGAACGGGTCAAACCTGTCCATAAGGCGCGAGAAGTAGAGGTAGGTGTTGGCGTCAAAGCGGTCTAGGAACACGTCGCCTTGGTGGCGCAGGTAGGACTCAACCTCGAAGTCCACATCGAAGTCGCTCTCAGGCGCATCCGGGTCAGCCTTCGGTGCGTCAGGGTCTTGGCGGCGGCGGCCAAACTTCTGGCGCATTGCCTCCTCTGACAGGTAAGTGATGTGGGCTGTCATCCGGGCGAGGGCAAGGCCAAGCGCTGGTCCCTTCCCACTCTCGTAAAAGTCACCACCGTTGAAGTCAGGGTCGCGCATGATCGCCTCACGGGCAACAGCGCTGAAGGCAATGTTCTGCGCTGTAAGGCGCGAGGTACTGCAGACGAGGGCAACTCCACCAATCTCAGTTGGGTAGTCAAGCGCCCACTGGAGGGCCTGCATTCCGCCCAGTGAGCCACCAACAACAGCGTGCGGCTTCTCAACCCCAAGGTGGGCAAGCAGCTTGCGGTGGACTGTGACCAGGTCACGGACTGTGATGGCCGGGAAGCGAAGCCCGTAAGGCTTGCCAGTGCGAGGGTCAATGGACGAAGGCCCAGTCGTGCCTTGGCAACCACCGAGCAGGTTGGGGCAAACAACGAAGTACTTATCGGTGTCTACCGGCCTGCCTGGGCCAATGATGTTGTCCCACCACCCGCGCCGCTCTGGGTCACCGTGGTGGCCGGCAGCGTGCGCGTCGCCAGTCAACGCGTGGCAGATGACGACAACGTTGTCGCGCTCCGGCGAGAGAGTCCCATATGTCTCAAAGGCAACCTCAACTGGCGCGAGTTCGCGGCCGGACGCAAGAACGAGCGGGTCGCCCTCAGAGAAGAGGACGGCCCGCTGCGTTTCTACCTGGCCGAGGCCTGCGCCTTCAGCCATCAACTTGAGGGTTAGGCGCCCGCCTTAACGAGTGCCTGGTCGAGGTCTGCGATGAGGTCATCAATGTGCTCAATTCCCACTGAGAGTCGCACCGTATCCGGTGTGACACCTGCGGCTGCAAGCTCCTCCTCATTGAGCTGGCTGTGGGTTGTTGATGCGTTGTGGATAGCAAGTGACTTGGCATCACCGATGTTGGCAAGGTGGCTGAAGAGCTCAAGCCCTTCAATGAACTTCTTGCCTGACTCCATGCCGCCCTTAACGCCGAACGTTACGAGGGCACCGTAGCCGCCATCGAGAGTGCGGTCAGCGACTGCCTTGTATGGCGATGACTCAAGGCCTGGGTATGAAACCCACTCAACTGATGGGTGCGCCTCAAGGTGCTTGGCGACTGCCATCGCGTTGCTCGAGTGACGCTCCATACGAAGCGGCAGAGTCTCAAGGCCCTGAAGGAACAGGAACGCGTTGAACGGTGACAGCGCTGCGCCAGTGTTGCGAAGCAGCACTGTGCGAACGCGGCCAATGTAAGCCGCTGGGCCGAGTGCATCTGACCAAACAACTCCGTGGTAGGAGGGGTCAGGCTTAGTCAGGCCTGGGAAGCGGTCCGAGTGGGCAACCCAGTCGAACTTGCCTGAGTCAACAACGATGCCGCCGACTGATGTTCCGTGGCCACCGATGAACTTGGTCAGTGAGTGGACTGCAATGTCCGCACCCTGGTCAAGCACGTGGCAGTGGATTGGAGTCGCAACGGTGTTGTCAATGATCAGGGGCAGGCCTGCTGCGTGAGCAGCCTCGGACCATGCCTTGATGTCCATCACGTTGAGGCGTGGGTTACCGATCGTCTCGCCAAAGACAAGGCGGGTCTTGTCGTCAACAAGTGCAGCAAGCGCTGAAGGATCGTCAGCGTCAACCCAGCGCACCTCAATGCCGTACTGAGGCAGAGTGTGGGCGAGCAGGTTGTAAGTGCCACCGTAAAGCTGGGAGACGGAGACGATGTTGTCGCCGGTTCCGCAGATGTTGAGGATTGAGTAGGTAACTGCTGCCTGACCTGAAGCAGTGACGACGCCGCCGATGCCGTTCTCAAGCTGCGATACGCGCTGCTCGAGGACATCCCAAGTTGGGTTCATGATCCGGGTGTAGATGTTGCCCGGCTCGGCAAGAGCGAACAGGTTCGCTGCGTGATCGGTGTCGTTGAAGACATACGAAGTTGTCTGGTAGATCGGAACCGCACGCGAGTTGGTGGTTGGGTCCGGCTCTTGGCCGCCGTGGAGGGCGATTGTTTCTGGCTTATGAGCACTCATTGGTGTGTTATTTCCTCTTGTAGTTCTTGATGAATAGGACTCAGGAGAAGCAAAATACCCTAAAACGAGTCGTCTTTGCATAGAAGTCAATCTTGCGTTCGTTTCGCTGATCTACGGCAGACGCACCGACTTGCGGCAAACTGGGTAATGATGTCGGCGAAAATCAAGCGAATCAGTCTCAGCGCGGTGCTCACCAGCGCTCTGTTGCTGCTCCTCGCCGGACCTGCACAGGCTTACGACGGACGCGGTGGCGAAGGCGCCCGAATGCTTCAACCGTCAACCGCGGTCAGGATCCCAGGCGAGAAGAAAATCGTCGCCCACATCGCAGCCGAGACGCCGCTGACAGGCGGGGCTCATGTCCTCCCGATTGTCGCCAAGCAATCTGTCGCGGGTCGCGACTGGCTGCGAGTCCGGCTAGCTGGACGACCGAACGGCAAGACCGGGTGGATCCCAGCGAGCGACGCGGAGGTCATAGCGCTCCACTGGCGCATCCTGGTCGTCAAGAGCAGTCGCGTGATGGTGATCTACCGCGACGGCAAGCGGGCGCGTCGACTTCGAGTTGTAGTCGGCGCAAAGAACACCCCAACCCCAACCGGTCACTTCAGCGTGATGGAACACGTCCGCCTTGGGACAACTTGGTCGCGATACGGCTGGGGGCTTGCGCTAACTGCGTTCTCGAATGTCCTCAAGCACTACGACGGCGGCCAAGGGCAAGTCGCAATCCATGCCCGCGGCACCCTTACGGGCGCGCTTGGCACAGCGTCCTCGCACGGCTGTGTGCGAGTCCGGGACACGGACGCCAGCTGGCTTGCCCACCGGATTCCAAATGGAACTCCGGTAGACATCCAGCGCTAGGCGCGAGAGACGGGAGCGACGGGACTCGAACCCGCGACCTCCGGCGTGACAGGCCGGCGCTCTAACCAACTGAGCTACGCCCCCCGTGCGCGCGAGACTACCGCAACGAGGGCCTTAGGATGTCTGTGATGGAGGCAGCCGCCCAGAAACGACCACGCCCAGACACGTCGACACCAGCCCCACCGGCACCGGTGTCGTTCTCAGCACTGGGCCGACTTAAGCGCGAATTCGACGCTGAACGCAACCGCAACTGCCCCTACCCAAAGGGCGAACTCGACTGGTCTGTCTCGCGGACACTGGGCTTCCAGCGTGATCCACTTACCTACCTGTTGGACGGCTACGCCAAGTACGGGCCAGTCTTCACCCTTCGTGTTTTCACTGTGCCGGTTGTATTTGCACTCGGCCCGGAGGCCAACCACTTTGTCTTGGTCAGCGACGCTGACAAGTTCGCTTGGCGGGACGGTGCCCTTGGCGACCTGATCCCACTGCTGGGCGACGGCCTGCTTACGACCGATGGCCGCTACCACCGCCGAGCCCGCCAGATCATGGTTCCCTCCTTCCACCGGGATCGCATTGCCTTGGCCGGCGAGACGATGCTTGCCGAAGTTGACTCAGCCGTTTCCGGCCTCCGCGAAGGTCAGAACTTCGACATCTACTCCTGGACTCGCCACCTTGCGCTTCGCATTGCCATGCGGGCGCTGTTCGGCTTTGACCCTGACGGCCGCGAGGGCCAGACGGCAGCTGATTTTGAGACAGCCCTCGACTACTACTCGCAGGATTACTTCCGCCAGGCACTGCGCGGGCCACGGAGTCCGTTTGATCGACTCACCAAGGCCCGCGGCAGGCTCGACGGGCTTATCGCTGAGGAGTTCGCAGCGAGGCGCGCAAACCCAGCCGATGCTGCCGACGACCTCCTGGCCATGCTGATGGCAGCTCGTGACGGTGACGGCAACGGACTCTCTGACTCGGAGATCCGCGACCAAGTCATGACCCTTCTCTTTGCCGGTCACGACACCACCACCTCGACAGTCACCTTCCTCTTCCACGAGCTCTCAAAGAACCCGCATGAGCTGGCACCGCTGCTTGCCGAGCAGGATGAGGTGCTTGGAGACCGCGAGGTAACCCCAGCTGACCTGACCGGCGAGAAGCTCCCCCGGCTGGAGATGGCGATTGAAGAAATCCTGCGGATCTACCCGCCGGCGTGGGTTGGCCCACGGCGTGTGATGGAGAGCTTCACCCTCCATGGCCAGCAAGTCCCAGCTGGAGTTCAGCTGTCCTACTCGTCTTGGGCAAGCCACCACCTGCCCGATGTTTGGCCTGAGCCAGACGCATTCCGGCCCGAGCGGTTCTCGCCTGAGAACAAGCCAAAGATCCCTAAGGGCGCGTATGTGCCGTTCGGTGGCGGGTCCAGAACCTGCATTGGCATGCGCTTCGGCCAGATGGAGGTGCGAGCAATCGCCACCGCCATCCTGCGCAAGTGGCGACTTGAAGGCAAGCCGAGTTACAAGCTCAACATCAGGCAGATGCCAACGCTTTCACCGCGTGAAGGCATGCCAATGACTGTTAAGCCTCGGGGCGTTGCCCCAATGGTCGCTGAGCGCTAGCCGCGCTGGTTACTTCATGGCGCCAGCAGGGGCTGCTGGCGAAGTGCTTGCTGGCGTGTCACTCGGCTGAGGAACAACACCGAGCTGAATCGTTGGGCGAGTCTGGTTGAGCTGCGGAGTCTCGCCCGTTCCGATCGCGAAACCAATAGTTCCGCCAACCAAGATGATCGTGATCAGTGCCATCACTTTGTAGAGGCCTTCAGTTGCTGGCAACTTTGAGCTCTTGATTCCAATGAAGCCAATTGAGAGAGCCCAAGCGGCGAGCAGGCCAGCGAAAATGTAGTACGGGAGGTGATCCTCGTACCAAGCCTTGGTGCCTTCTGTGACTGCGATAAGTACTGATGTCATCGCGCCGGAGACTACAACAAGGCGTCACTATCGCGACTGCTAGAGGCAGAGAGTGCCCGGAGACCCAACCTAGGTAGGGTCTTAAGGGTGAGGATCCCCCGCTCCACAGCCACCATCTGCGCAGTTGCCGCAGTGCTTGGCGTTGCCGGCTGCGGTGGCCCAAGTGACACCCAGCAGGTCAAGGACTTAGTCAACTCCTACATCCAGGACTTCGTCAAGCACGACGGCCAGGCGATGTGCTCAAAGCTGACGCCGAAGGCTCAAGAGTCAATTCAGGCTGCCGCTGGAATGCTGCGCGGCCGAGACTGCGCGATCACGATGACGACTATCAGCAGGCTCCCCACTGGAACCCAGGCTGCGCAGGTCCGTTCCTACCGGGCTGGCAAGGTTGTTATTGACGGCAAAGAGGCTGGCGTAGTTGTTGTGCCTTCACCGCCTGGCACTAAGCCAACGCGGATCGTGAACCTCGACGGCAAGTGGCTGATCGACGGTTCCGTGTCGCTCGCTGGCTAACTACAGCTACGCGCTAGCGGCAAGCGGAGCAGGCCCCTGCTCGTGCCTTGGCAAGAGCAGCGAGATCAAGCCCGCCAGGAGTACGAATGCGACTGATGCCCAAAGGCACGCTTCAAGGCCTTGCCATTGGTAGAGGGCGCCAGACAGGATCGTTCCTACAAGTCGGCCGGCTGCGTTAGCCATGTAATAGAAGCCAACGTTCATCGCGACCTTGTCCCCGTCTGAGTAAGCAAGGATCAGGTACGAGTGGACTGCGCTGTTGAGCGCGAACACGATCCCGAACAGAATTAGCCCAGCAACGAGCACAGTCGTTGGGTCAAAGTCGGCGGCCAAGGCGGAGGCGATCGCCATCGGGAAGAGAGCGAGGACAAAGGCGAGCTGGGCTGCAGTGCGCCCGTCTGGCGCGCCGTGGTCGGCACTGCGTGCACGGATCAGGCGTGGTGCTGAGGCTTGGACGATTCCGTAGCCGATGACCCAGATTGCCATGAAGGTACCTACCTGCCAGAAGGTCCAGTCCAGCACGGTTCGCAGGTATACGGGCAGGCCAACAACGAACCAAACATCACGTGATGCAAACAGGAAGATCCTCGCTGCGGCAAGCATGTTGACCGCCCGGTTCTGGGAGAACATTTGGCGGAACTTGGCCTTGGCGTCAGGCCGGCCAAGGCTGCCGGTCATCAGCGGCACTGTCGTGACCAGCGCCGTAAACACGAGGCCGGCGAGCAGCAGCATCGCTGTCTGGAAGCTGGTTACCGAGAGCAGCAACCCGCCGAGGAAAAAGCCAACTCCCTTAAGAGCGTTCTTCGACCCTGTGAGGATCGCGACCCATTTGTAAAGCGCTCCCGGCTGGTCGTCTGCCACAACCAACTTCACAGCGCTCTTGGAGCTCATCTTCGTCAGGTCCTTCGCAATACCAGAGAGCGCTTGCGCTGCCATCACATAGCCAACCACTAGCCAGCCGGCGGGTGCTAGGCCAAGCATTAGGAGCGCGGCGATCTGCGTGACGAGCCCCATGACAAGGGTTGTCGTCAACCCAAAGCGGGCGGCTAGGAACCCGCCATACAGGTTGGTAAGGATGCCGAACACTTCGTAGAACACGAACACCGTCGCCAGCTGGAACGGGGTGTAACCCTGCTGGTAGAAGTAGAAAAGAACGAGGAGTCGGATTGCCCCGTCGGCGATCGTGTCAGCCCAGTACGCACCTGTTACCAGTGCGTAGTTGCGGAGGTCGCCTTCTTGGCGCTGGTCTGAGGTGCTGCTCATCTGCGGCCTAGCTGAGGCTACTTGCCACCAGGCCGGCCAACTCAACCATCCGGTTCGCGTAGCCCCACTCGTTGTCGTACCAAGCCAAGATCTTCACTTGGGTGCCATCGGTGACCATCGTTGAAGGTGCGTCAACAACGCCTGAGCGCGGGTCGTCCTTAAAGTCGATTGAGACGAGTGGCCGAGTTTCATAACCGAGGATCCCGTTGAGCGGGCCGTTGGCAGCAGCCTCGAGCAGACCATTGACCTCTTCAATTGTTGTCGCCCGTGAAACATCAAAAACGCAGTCGGTGAGCGACGCGTTGAGCAGTGGCACGCGGACTGCAAGACCGTCAAGCTTGCCCTTCAGCTCGGGGAAGATCAGAGTGATTGCCGTTGCTGAGCCTGTAGTGGTTGGGATTAGTGACATGCCGGCAGCGCGGGCGCGGCGCAGGTCCTTGTGGGGGGCGTCAACAATCGTCTGCGTGTTCGTTAGGTCGTGGAGAGTCGTGATCGAGCCGCGCTCAATTCCAAGCCCCTCGTGAATCACCCTGACCACCGGGGCAAGGCAGTTGGTTGTGCACGAGGCCGCGGTGACGATGCTGTGCGCGACTGGGTCGTAGAGGTCGTCGTTAACTCCCATGACTACATTCAGTGCCCGCTCGTCCTTGACGGGAGCTGCGACAACGACCTTCTTCACTGACCTGTTGAAGTACGGGTCCAGCAGTTCGGGCGTGCGAAATTTGCCGCTGCACTCCAAGACAATGTCCACGCCGGCCTGATTCCACGCGACCTCACCTGGGTTGGCATGGCTGCTGTAGGTGATCGGCGAGCCACCGTTGATCGAGATTGAGTCATCAGCCGACGCGACCTCCTGATCCCAGCGGCCGTGGACTGAGTCGAACATGAGGAGGTGAGCTGCTGTGGCAGCGTCCCCGTGCAGTTCGTTGATGTGGACGATCTCGATGTCGTCCCGACCCCATGCTGCGCGCAGCGCCAAGCGACCCACGCGGCCAAAGCCGTTGATTCCGATGCGTGTCATGGCCTAGAGAGTCCCACAAACCTCAGGCGAGCTCGTCGTTCAGGTCCAGCAATAAACGAGATCACCCAGCATCACGTGATCCTGATCAGCGCCCTAACGTCAGCCGGCGGGGAAATGCTGCTACTCGAACAGAGCCGGAGCGATAAGAGACTCGGAAATGTCATCACCAACTGGGTTCTTCCAGCGAAGCTCCACGGTCGGATGATGAGTCACGTCAGCAATAAAGCCGTTGTTCGAAACCTTGATCTCACCCGTGGTGCCGTCCTGAAAGGCGATCCGAACGGAGGCTACCCCATCAGGAACTAGACCAGTTACCCATACTTTCCCGTCAAAGACCACCAAGTTGGTTCCGGTCCCCCGGGCGTTGAATGCGTCCGCGTTAACACATGCCTTGCTGGATTGGGCTCGGTCCAAAGGCCCAACTACGGCGATGGAACATACATTCCCTGCATCTGACTCCGAGGCAAACAATCGCGCCGCGCCTGACTTACGCGAGCTCCTTGATCCGGCAAGTGAGATGTCGTTGGGTGGATCGTGAGCAAGCCTGTTGAGCGATTTGACTGCTGATTCCGTCAGGCCCTGCTCTGCGAGAAATGCGGGAGCTTCTAACGTCTTCTTGCTAAGGCTCAGATGAGGTCCAGCCGATCTGGCGCTCTCGGCAGGGGCAGGAATACTCAGTAGATAAGCGGCTCCAAGCGCCGTGGCAACCAAGCCAGCTAGCGCTGCTGGCTTAGATCGGAAAAGGCTAAGTGTCCTGTTCATGACTATCTCCTAGGTGTGGTTGCAATACGTGAGGTGGAATCAGCTAAACGCAATTTGGCCAAAGAAGCCGGTGTGGTAGTTGCCGCTGTTATTGATCCCAGTGGCATAGCCACCTACTCCGGGAGCCCATGAATAGGTTGCAGCTGAATCGCTGGACGGACAGCCTCCGCGGAGATCACCGCCGCTACCGTCTGAATTCGGCTTGATGATCGCGCACTTCCGAACCGGCGTTAGTGCGTTATCGAAGCTAATGCCCACATACGATGTGTGGAAGACACCCACGCAGCGGCCGGGGTAGGCGTTCAGCGCGATCGTCGAGCCAGCTGTTGACGGACAAAACACCCCGTAGGTTACGGCAGCTTCAGCTTGTCCACTTCCAACGCAGAGGCAAACCAAGGTCGCGAGCACTCCCACCAAGGCCGCCTTGGGGATGAGGCCGAATGAGTTTCGCTTCGCCGGAGCTTCAGTAGGCAGACTCATCGCCGGAAGCATAACTGCATTATCTTTATAAGTCAAGCTATTTAAGTGCATTTAGATTACGTAGACGATTGCTGCTGGCCAACGCTTGGTTTTTGCGCTGGAGTAGTTGGTAGTTGCTCTAGAAAAGGGGCGCGCCGTAGGGATGAGTCGCCCAGTGGCATTGTTTTCT
>CALJKH010000225.1 GCA_937973575.1 uncultured Solirubrobacterales bacterium
TCAGCGGTTAAGAGGGAATCCGACGCTGCCCAAAGCGCGACTCTCACCTACCTAAACGGTGTTGCCTCGCCGTGCAAGGAGAAGGTCCAAGCTTTTGACGACGAGATCAAAGCCATCACCGAGCTCCTGACGAAGAACAGCGGCGGTAAGGACAACCAAGCAGCATCCAAGCTGATCGCCGCGGTTGAGAGCGGCGAGGTGCAAACGAAGCTCGCGGAGGCGAAGGCCACCTTTACCGAGATGACAAAGACCTGCGCGAACCTGGCCCCCAAGGGCAAGTAGCGATAAAAAGCCCCGCCTCCGCCCTCAGTGGCTACGAATGGAGGCATGAAGGAACGTGACGAAAAAGACCTTCGCTGGGTCGACCCGGAGATCCTGATCGCTGAGGAAGAGCAGCTTGCCGCTGAAGAAGCTGGGGCTATCGGTGGACGCGCTGGCGATGAGAACATCAACCCGGCGGACAGGCCTGTCCGTGAGGCGGGCGGTGGTGAGGCTGAAGGGTTTGAAATGACGGAGCAGGACCTGATCCGCCATGCGTCACATGGGGACGATGTGTCTGACTCGATCGTGTTCCATGATGCTGCCCGCCCGGAGGCTGAGGCGAACAAGCAAACAGGAACCTCTGGCGACGCGGATCACATCGCTTCGTCGAACAGAACTGAAGAGGAGTAGCTGCGGGCGGCGACTAGCCGCTGGCGACTACTTGTCGTCTTCGAAGTCGAAGTCCTTCGGGGGAGCCTGCTCGAACCAGAGCCTGTCGTGGTCTGGGCTCTCCTCAAGAAAGTCTGGGGTGCCTTCAAGAATGTCGCCTTCGCGCTCCTCGACAACCTCAGGCGCTGCAGCTGTGTCTGCTGAGCGAAGTGAGGGATCCTCAAGGTCCTCCTCCTCGCTGGCAACTTCAGCCTCGGTATCAACGTCCTCCTCTGTGAAGACATCAAAGTGCTCTGTGGCTTGGTCAACCGGTGCTGACTGCGCTTCAGCAGCTACCGGCAGTTCCTCTTCGAGCTCCGACTCAGCATCGAAGGGCTCGTCGTCCTCAAACGGAATGCCCTCGGCGTCCTCTTCCTCAAACTCATCCGCCTCGGCAGCTGGCACAGGCTGAGTGCCGGCTACAAGGTCGTCGGTGTCATCGTGGGCTTCGGGCTCCTCTACCTCACGGACAACCGGACCTAGGGCCTCGGACTCTGCCTTGGCAATCTCGGTCGGGTCAGCGCCTCTTCGGCGGAGGAGGTCAATGTGGTCGCGAATTGCGTCGTCCAGCAAGCCCATCTGCAGGAATCCTAGCTGCGGCGCTACGATGCAGGTCGCTTGGGACGCCGCCTGCGGCATTCCAAACATGGGGCTATAGCTCAGATGGGAGAGCGCCTGGATCGCACCCAGGAGGTCGCCGGTTCGATTCCGGCTAGCTCCACTGGCCCCTGCAGTGACGGCAAACTGCCGCTTTACCTGCGTTTTCTGGTCGCTGACTAACATCAGTTGTGATGGAAGAAGTCACGGATACAGCAGCCCAGTCGCCAGTAACCAGCAATGGTCAGGCTCCTGCCAGCACACCGCAGCTGGACGACCCGAGCCTCTACAACAACCGCGAGATTTCGTGGGTTGAGTTCGACAGCCGAGTCCTTCAGCTAGCCGAGGACCCAACCACCCCACTGCTTGAGAGGGCAAAGTTCCTCGCGATCACTGCGACCAACCTTGACGAATTCGTCCAGGTCCGCCTTGCTGGCCTGCGTGAGCAGATCGAAGCTGGAATCGACGCCCGCGGCGCCGATGGACTCTCGCCCGGTGACGCCAACGAGCGGGTGTCAGAAGCAATCGCCAAACTGATGGACCGTCACGGCCGGCTTTGGCAGCAGGAGGTGCTGCCACAACTGCGTGAGCACGGGATCCGGATTGTTTCTCCCACAGACCTTGAAGCGGATGACCTTGCTGCACTCGACCGTGATTTCGAGACGCGGATCTTCCCTGTTCTAACTCCGCTTGCCGACGCCCCAGGCCGCCCGTTTCCCTACATCTCAAACCTCTCCCTTTCAATCGCTGTGCGGCTCCATGACCCAGTCACTGGCGAAGATGCCTTTGCTCGTGTCAAGGCTCCAAGCGAGGTGCTTGAGCGCTTTGTCCCAGTTGGCGGTGATGGTGCGCTTGTTCCACTTGAGCAGGTAATCGCTCGCCACCTGAACGAGCTCTTCCAGGGGATGGAGATCATCTCCCACTCCTTCTTCCGCGTCACTCGCGATGCCGACTTCACCGTTTCCGACGAAGCTGACGACCTCCTCCAAGCAGTTGAAGAGGAGCTTCGGAGAAGGCGCTTCGGCGAAGCAGTACGACTCGAAGTGTCAGCAGACATGGACCCCGTGATCCGCGGCTGGCTTACCGAGAAGCTTGACCTCGAAGAGGGAGACGTTGTTGATGTCGATGGCCTGATCAACCTTGGCGACCTCTGGGAAATCCATGGGCTCCGCGGCTACGACGACCTACGCGACAAGCCATGGAGCCCGCTTGTTCCGGCAGCCCTGAAGCGCCGCGACGGCGAGCCCGCCGACATCTTCCAAGTGATTCGCAAGGGCGACGTACTTGTCCACCACCCCTACGACTCATTTGCCGCCTCAGTCGAGCGGCTTTCGCGCCAGGCAGCTCGCGATGACAAGGTGCTCGCGATTAAGCAGACGGTGTACAGAACCTCTGACGACTCCACACTTGTTCCATCAATGGTTGAGGCTGCCGAACAGGGCAAGCAGGCAGTGAGTGTTGTTGAGGTGAAGGCACGCTTTGACGAGAGCGAAAACATTGGCTGGGTCAAGACACTTGAGGACGCTGGCGCCCATGTTTGCCACGGCCTCCCTGGACTCAAAACCCACGCGAAGGCTCTTATGGTCGTTCGCCAGGAAGGCACTGGAGTCCGTCGATATGTCCACATTGGTACGGGCAACTACAACGCCAAGACCGCCCGCATCTACGAAGACTTTGGCCTCCTCACCTGTGACCCTGACATCGCCGAGGATGTGAGCGACCTCTTCAACATGCTGACCGGCTACGCCCGCCCAGCTGAGTTCCGCAAGGTTGTGATTTCACCAACTGGAACTCGTAACAAGATCATCGAAGAGGTTGACGCGACGATCGCAGCACACAAGGCAGGCCAGCCAGCGCGCATCAGGATGAAGATGAATGCTCTGGTCGACCAGAAGTCAATCGAAGCGCTTTATCGCGCCTCTCAGGCTGGTGTGAAGATTGACCTGAACATTCGTGGAGTTTGCTGCCTTCTTCCTGGCGTGCCAGGGGTCAGCGACAACATCACAGTGCGCTCAGTCGTCGGCCGCTTCCTTGAGCACTCCCGCATCTACTGCTTCGAACGCGGCGAGGAGCGGAGCATCTGGTTTGGCTCAGCTGACCTGATGCCGCGAAACCTTGACATGCGAGTTGAGCTGTTGGTCCCGATTGAGGCACCTGAGCTTCAGGATCAGCTGGTTGACACCCTCGACCTCTGCATGGAGGACGACGTCAACTCGTGGGAGCTGGGTCCGGACCGTCAGTGGACCCGCAGGACTGGCAATAGCCGCTCAGTTCATCGCGAACTGATTGCCCGCTCCAGCTAGAGCAGAGAATTAACGCGGTCAACGACCGCAGCCGGCGTGATGCCGAACTTCTCGTAGAGCACGGAGGCCGGTGCCGAAGCACCAAAGCGCTCAACTGAGACATGGGCTTGGGCGTAACGCTCCCAACCCATCGAAATACCCGCCTCAACAGAAACGGTTGGCAGTCCCTTAGGAAGAACTGCCTCCTTCTCTGCGTCGGAGAGCTGTTCAAAGAGTTCCCAGGACGGCATTGCTACAACTCGGGCCTCAGTTCCGGCTGCTGCCAGCTGATCTCGAGCTGCGAGTGCGATCTCTACCTCGGACCCAGTCGCGACGATCGCAGCTGCCGGGCTGCCGTTGCAGGCAAGTACATAGCCACCCTGGCCAAGCCCTTCAGCTTTGCCGAGCACATCGCGGTCGAGAACTTCAAGATCTTGGCGGCTCAGGATCAACGCGACCGGACCGTTGATTTCCTCTGAGATAACTCGCCATGCTTCAGCCGTCTCAGTTGCATCAGATGGTCGGATAACGGTAAGTCCTGGGATCGCGCGGAGAGTGGTGATGTGTTCAACAGGCTGGTGGGTTGGGCCGTCCTCGCCGAGGGCGATTGAATCGTGGCTGAAGACCCATGTCGTGTTGAGGCGCATCAGCGACGAGAGGCGGATGGCTGAGCGCATGTAATCGGCGAACTGGAGGAAGGTCGAGCCGAACGGGCGCACGATGCCGCCGTGAAGGGCCATGCCGTTGACCATTGCTCCCATTGCATGCTCACGAACTCCGAAGTGGATGTTGCGGCCGTCTTCCGTCTTTGTGAAGTCGCCACCACCGGGCACAGTTGCCTTGACGGATGACGCCAGGTCGGCGCTTCCCCCAAGCATTGTTGGAAGGTGGTCTGCAACAGCGCCCATTGCCTTACCGCCAGCTGCACGGGTTGCGACCTTGTCGCCAGCCTCCCAAGTTGGGAGTGCGGCGCCGAGACCGGGCATTGCACGGCCTTCTTGGCTTGCGCGCCAGAGTTCAGCAGTGTCCTGGTCGCCTGCGAGGAAATCGGCGAGTCGCGCTTCCCACTCGGCACGCGCAGCTGAACCCTTGGCAACTGCGTTCCAGCGCTCAGGTACACCGGCTGGGATAGCGAACATCTCATCTGGGTTAAACCCAAGTGCTTCCTTGACCGCGCGAAGCTCGTCAGAGCCGAGTGGGGCACCGTGCACACCGGAGGTGTTCTGCTTGTTCGGCGCGGGGTAGCCAATAATCGACTTGACGCGGATCAGAGTTGGACGCTCTGTTTCGGCCTTACCAGCGGCAAGCGCTGCTCGGAGAGCGTCAAGGTCATCAACAGTGTCAACAGTCAGCGTGTGCCAGCCGTAGGCGTCAAACCTCTTCATTACATCTTCGCCGTCGAAGCTCATTGAGGTAGGCCCGTCGAGCGAAATTGAGTTGTCGTCCCAGCAGTAGACGAGCTTGCCGAGGCCAAGGTGCCCTGCGAGCGAAGCTGCCTCTGCGGCAATGCCCTCCATCAGATCGCCGTCGGAGACAATGCCCCATGTCATGTGGTCGACAACCTCCGCCCCGAAGCGGCCGCGGAGCCAGCGCTCAGCTACGGCCATCCCGACACCATTGGCGAAGCCTTGGCCGAGCGGACCAGTGGTCGTCTCTACGCCCGGCGTTGGGTGCTCGGGATCAAACTCAGGGTGGCCAGGAGTGCGCGACCCCCACTGGCGGAAGTTCTTCAGTTCATCCAACGGAAGGTCGTACCCCGACAGGTGCAGTGCCGAGTAGAGAAGCATTGACCCGTGGCCGGGTGAGAGGACGAAGCGATCACGATCAGCCCAATGCGGGTCAGACGGGTCGTGCTTCATTACATCGGCGAAGAGGACGAATGCCAACGGCGCTAGGGCCAGCGGGAGGCCTGGGTGGCCAGAGTTGGCAGCTTCCACAGCATCGGCCGAGAGCACTCGGGCGGTGTCAACGGAGAGTCGTTCGATGTCCACGTTTGTGGTCTCTTCTTCAGCCATAAGGTGAGGGACGGTCCCCCGAGGGGGAGGCGGCAAACCGTCCGAGCCGAATCGTTGCCATCGGCCCGGACGATGCCTTCAACTTTCCTAGTTCTCGTCGCCCTTTTCGATCTCAGGCGTGCCGGATCCTGAAGTGAGTCCGCCAGTTGCACGCTGCTGGTAGGCGAGGCGCTTGGCGTCGTCAACCTGAACGAGGACCTTGTCGGCGCGAAGCAGGCGGTTCATGCCCTCGGCCATTGCGCGAGGCATAAGTGCCGATGAACGCACGATCGCGTTGTTGCTGCGTGGGACGTAGACATCGAAGCGAGGGTTCTTCAGTGCGCTGGTGATTTCGTCAGCCACATCCTGAGCCTCAACATTCTTGACAAGGCGGGCCGAGCCAAGACCTGAGGCGAGCTCAGTGTTGACGATCACTGGCATTACGCAGGAAACCTCAACATCGGTGCCTCGAAGCTCGCCGCGGATTGACTCCGAAAGGCCAACAACAGCGTGCTTGGTTGCGCAGTAGGTAGCCGCACCTGGGAAGCCGGACTTGCCAGCCATTGAGGCTACATTCACAAGGTGTCCGCGGCCACGGCGACGGAAGCGACGGCCTGCGATCTGTGACCCGACGAGAACACCCCAAAGGTTGATCTCGATCTGACGGCGTGAGAGCTCAAGGTTCTCGTCGAGGAAATCGCCGAGCAGCATGATGCCGGCGTTATTGACGAGGACGTCCAGCGGGCCAAGCTTGGCCTCAGTCGCGTCGATGAAAGCCTCAAAGGACTCCTTGCTTGTTACATCAACCGGCAGGCCAATCGTGCCGCCGCCGATCTCAGCTGCTGCCTGTTCAGCTGCAGCGTGGTCAATGTCACCAATTGCAACCTTTGCGCCCTCGCGGACAAGGGTGGTTGCAGTGGTGCGGCCGATGCCACGGGCACCACCGGTGATTGCGATTACTTGACCTACAAGCGAACGGGGCTGCTTAGCCATTTGGAGTCTCTCCTTAAAGATTGAGTGCAGCTGTCTTACCTACAGAAACTACTGAGACGGCAGCCTGCCTGCCGCGTGACTTCGGGTCCCAAGTTGCGCAGGCGCGTCATGGGGGCCGCACTAGCCGAGTCCGGGCCTACGATCAGATCCAATGGCTCACTTTGTTCATGAAGGGCAGCGGATTGCCTACACCATCCACGGTGGTGGCAAAAAGGTGGTCGTGCTGATTCCAGGCCTACTCACCTCCCAGCGAATTCACTCTGCACTTGCTGAATCGCTTGCTGATCAAGGCGCTCGAGTGGTAACGATGGACCCACTCGGCCACGGTGAGTCGGACAAGCCCCTTGAGATGTGGCGCTACTCAATGCGGTCCTACGCGCAGCAAACGATTGGACTCCTTGACCACCTCGATGTGAAGTCAGCAGTGGTTGGCGGTGCATCGCTCGGCGCCAACACGACCCTTGAAGTGGCCAGCGCTGCGCCTGAGCGCCTCAAGGGAATGATCTTGGAGATGCCTGTACTTGAGTCGGCCCTGCTCGGCTGTGCGATCGCGTTCTCGCCCCTGATGTGCGCTCAGACCTTTGCTGCCCCGGCAATGCGCGTCGCCGGAAAGGCAGCATCGCTGATTCCACGCAGCCTCGTGCCGTTCATCGGTGAGATCGCGTTGGACTGGATTGAGCAGGACCCAGCGCCAGGCGCGGCAGTCCTGCAAGGACTCTTCTTTGAGCGGGTTGCTCCACCACGGGCAGAACGGCGAACCTTCAAGTCGCCAGCGCTGATCATTGGCCACCCCAGTGACCCGGTGCACCCATTCTCGGACGCTGGCCTCCTGCACGACGAACTTGACAACTCGCGGCTACTGAAGGCCAACTCTGTAATCGAACTGCGGTCTCGCCCCGAGCGCCTTACAGGCGAAATCATCAGCTTCGTGAACGAATGCTGGGCTCCGAAGCGAGCGAGAGCGAAGGCGGGCTCGGCCGCCTAGAGGGTTGTGTCAGTCGCCGTGAGGACAATCAGCGCGGGCGACGGGATGGAGCCCGTCGCGTCCTGCAGGCGACTGACACAACCCGCTTAAGCGCCGTCCCAGCCGCCGGACTCGCCTCGGTAGAGGCCCTGCCCAGTGAAGACCATTCGGACTGTCGCGATGATGATTTTGAAGTCAAGGGCGAGTGACCAGTTCGCGATGTACCAGAGGTCTAGCTCGATCCGCTCACTCCAGGGCAGTGCTGCACGGCCCTGAACCTGAGCCCAGCCAGTGACGCCTGGGTAGGCATCAAGCCTGCCCCGTTGGCGGTCGTCGTAATCGGCGACCTGCTCGGGCAAAGTCGGGCGTGGCCCAACAAGGGACATTTCCCCCCTGAGGACGTTGACGATGTTTGGGAGCTCGTCCAGCGACCAGCGGCGCAGGAAACCGCCAACTCTGGTGATTCGGCTGTCGCCTTCATCAACTGCCATACCGGCGCCCATTGTCTCAGCGCCGACGATCATCGTTCGCAGCTTGACGATTTCAAACTCTTTGCCCTTGTAACCGGCACGCTTCTGCCTGTAGAAGACAGGTCCCTTGCTGTCGAGCCTTACTACGAGGGCGCAAATGGCAATTACGGGAGCGGCAAGCAAAGCTGCGACGCCGCCGATGACCAGGTCCAGCAGGCGCTTGACTTTGGCCCCAGTGCCGTTCATCGGGTTCCCTCCGGTGGCTCCCAACCTGCCTCAGTCCCGTGGCGCCACCAGTCCCACCAGCCACCGGCGATTGCAGCTGTCATTAGGACGTAATAGCGGGCAATGAGAAGCGGTCGCGCCTTGACTACTCCGCCAAACCAAGCTGCCAGTAAGACCAGAAGTTGGAGTGCGAAAACAACAATCCAGAAAGCTGAGCCTCCCCAGGCCAGAGCTGCGCTGGTGGCGAACGCAACTGCATGAAGGAAGGGCGAGCCGTAGCGGATTGCCCTGTGGCTAAAGATCATCAGCGCGTAGAGCGGCGAGTAACCCTTTGGGCTAAGGAGCCCGCCCTTGACGACGATCGGCCAAGCGTGGCTCATCATTCTGCGCTTGCGCGCGAACTCTCCCTCAAGGCTAGGAACCATCAGCTCCACAGCCTGAGCACCTGGTGCCTCGCTAGCACGATGGCCGTTCTTGACGATCGTGAACGGCATCTTCAGGTCGTGGCCCATGACAGGGTCAACCTCAACGTAATCCTTCTTGCGCATCGCGTAAATCGCACCGTTGCCTGCAGTGACAGAAGCCAGCTTGGCCTCTAATCCGCGGATCATCATTTCCATCCGCCAGTAGACGCCCTCTTGGTTTGTGCCCTCGGAGTTTTCGAAGCGGACTCGGCCGCAGACATAAGCGATGTTGTCGTCCTTGAAGAACGGGGCGAGGAGATTACGAAGGGCCGATGGCTTCCATTGCGAGTTGGCGTCACCGAACGCGATCAACTCCCCTTTGGCAACGTTGACTGCTGCGTCCTGAGCGCGTACTTTGCCGCCTCGCGGGAGGTCTAGGACCACATCGGCACCGGCTTGACGGGCTGCCTCCTGGGTGCCGTCGTCGGACCCATCGCAGGCAACGATTACCTCGAGCTTGTCTGCCGGCCAGTCGAGTGCACGCATGTTGTTGACGCGCCGCGCGATCACCGGCTCCTCGCGGTAAGCAGCGATCACAATGGACACGAACGGAACATCATCCCCTCGAATTGGCCCGGGGGCCGAAGGCCTTCTGAGGATTCCCTGAAGAAGCGCAAGGAACAACGGGTAGCCAAGCTGACTCCAAACGAGTAGTCCGATGGAGATCCAGAACAGCGCTTCTAGGGCGATCGTCACGGAGTTAAGGATGCCCGGTAGCTCGGCAGGCGCAGCGACAAAACTTTAGGACTCGTCAATCAACCGCTGGTAGAGAGCCATGTGCTTCTCCGCTGCCCGCTTCCACGACCAATCGCCGTGACCGAGTTCGTGTGCTGCAGCAGAGAGTCGCTGCTGGCGATCCTTATCCCCCATCACCATCACCAAAGCGTCGTGAAGCGACTCAACATCACCAACTGGGACGCTGATCGCGGCACCTTGATCGGCAGCTTCGGAGAGGCCGCCAGCCTGACTTGTGACTAGGGGAGTCTCGAAGGCGAGGGCAGTGGCGAGCACTCCTGATTGGTCGATCTCGCGGTACGGGAGAACGCAGGCAGTCGCGGCGTTGAAGATTGATGGGATCTCCCTGTCCTCGACCCAGCGGGTAAGGAACTTGACCCCTTCAAGCTCAGCCGCGTGGTTGCGGAGGCGTTCCGTGTCCATGCGAGGGCGGCCAACGATCCAGAGTTCAGCGTCGGTGACTCCGTCCCACGCATCAAGCAGTACATCAAGCCCCTTGTAGGGCCGGAGCAGACCGAAGAACAGCACGACTGGCTTCTCGCCTCGGGCGCCAGGGCCGTCCAACTCATGCGGCAGTGGAAGGGGGTCTTCAATCTCGCTGATGTGGGTGAACGGACCATGCGGAATCACTTCGATCTTTGACTCATCAAGGCCGACCTCATTGATCAGCCTTCCCTTGCCGTGCTGCGTATGAACGACGACAGCGTCAGCGTGCGAATAGAGCTTGGCCTGAGCCTCAACCTGCCCGGGCCGCGGCTCCCGTGGCAGAACATCGTGAGCTGTCATTACCAGCGGCTGACCTGCGGGCAGAAGCTTGATGTCCACTCCCTGAACTGCCAGCCACTGGGCGTGGACGATGTCGAAGGCGGCAGCTGACTTCCGCCAGGCAAGCATGTCTGGCACATGGCGAATTGCCCGGCCGGCCCTGAGCAGCGGTGAACCGGCTCGGCCCGGCAGGCCCTTGTAGAACCGGTTTACGCGGGTGTAACCGACAGGATCCGGCACATCGCCATATGGAAAAGGTGCTGTTGCAAGCTCGACCACTGCACCTTCAGCAACAAGTGCCTCTGCCAACGCATGGTCGTAGGGCGGGGTGTAGGCGGCAGGGTCAACTAGCTGGACTCTCACCCGGGGAACGCTACCCGCCTGTGGATTGCACGTTGTGCCCGGGACGGGTTTGGCACCCGGCATGATTGGCGTGTGAGCGACGAGATCGAAGTCACTTATTGCATCGTCAACACTGCCCAGCGCGAAAAGCTGGCCCAGTGCCTTGATGCAGTCGAAGCTGAACGGGAGTTGGTGCCGTTCACGACTGAGGTGCTCGTGCTTGACAACTTCTCAGAGGACGGGTCAGTCGAACTGGCCGAGTCCCACCGCGCAGTCGACAGAGTCATCGCGCTACCTCGACGACGGGGCAAAGCCCACAACGACAGTGAATTGATCGGCGCAGCGCATGGCCGCTACTGCCTGCTCCTCAACGAGGACGCATTCCTCCAGCCGGGCGCTACCGCCACGCTTGTCGCAGCGCTGGGATCACACCAAGACGCTGCAGCCGCCGGAGCAAGGCTTCTCCAGCCCGATGGCAAGGAGCAGCCTTCGGCTTGGCGGTTCCCAAGTTGGGGGACTGTCCTAGCCGGCGCCGCCTTCCTCCACCGACTGACGACAGTCCAGTCGGGCCGAGGCACTCAACCAGTGGAAGTTGACTGGGCTCAGTCCGCAGCGATGCTGCTTAGGCGGGACGCAGTGGAGTCAGTGGGCAGGCTCGACCCCGCCTACTTCGTCTACTCAGATGAGACCGATCTTTGTAAACGGCTTGCTGACCGAGGATGGAAGACGCTCCATGTCCCAGAGGCAGTTGCAGTGCACCATGAGGGCCTCTCAACTGGAGCGTCTGCCGATCGGCGAATCGTTGAATTCGCGCGCGGCCGTGACCGCTACCTGAAGAGCCATGTCGGAAAGGCCTCAGCGCTTCTGATGCGCCCAGCGATCGCCTTCCCCTACCTTGTGCGCGCTACAGCCGCCAGAGTTCTTCCAGGTCACGACCCTGAGCGCTACATGGCGCATGTTCGGGCGACGATGAACCCGGCCAGAGGCGAAGGCCTCAAAGAGGCAGCTGCGGCCTACAATCTCAGAGCCTCAGCGCGAGAGTCGGCATGAACTCTGGAGTGTGCAGGCGCGCGACCGCGACCCCGCGGTTTCAGGACGGGGTCGTGGGTTTCAGCTTCGCCGGGCGCGTTGTGAGCGCAGCGAACGCAGAGCCCGCCGAGGCTGTACCCACGACGGCGATTGATCAACGTTAGGACGCAGCGCGACGATTCTTGAGTGAGGCGATTCCGTTGCGGAAGACGCGAGCTTCATCAGGCCGAACGAAGCGGGTGGCCCAGAGAGCGATCGGGATGAGCGCAAAGACGGCCAATCGTGAGAACAGTCCGCCAAGGCCAGATGTTGCAAGCAAGAGATTTCCGACGATCGAGATTCCCCCTGCCACGAGAGCGAAGTGAGCAAGGCGAGTCCATTCAAACCCAACCTCAAACATCTTGCGAGTGAGGACGCGCATCACAGTCAGCATCACGACGTAGGCGCCAACCAGCGCAATACCAGCGCCAGTGATTCCCATTGACGGCACCAGTACTGCGAGCAGGACAATGTTGGCGATCAGGCCCGCGATCGCCGCAGGGAAGTTGCGTGTTGTGATCTTTGCCCTGCCTCCCACTGTGACCATCAGAGTCACTAGGCCATACATTGCCCAGCCGAGGGCAACCCACGGCAAGGCCTTCCAAGCTGGGTAGAAGTCAGGCGCTGCGAGCAGCCTGACGACCCACCGGCCCATCAGCACAAGGCCTGCGACTGCAATCCCGGTGACTGTCGCGTACCAAGTGGTCACCGAGGCGTAAAGCTTCGCGGCTTCCTCATCGTCCTTTACTGAATAGGCAAGCGGTGGCCAGGCGTATTGGAAGCCACGAGCAAGGGCGATCATTCCGCCAGAGAGCTTCACCGACAGCGAGTAGAGGCCGGCTTGGGCTGCGCCTTTCCCGTGGAAGAGCCACGCGCGGTCAATCAGGTTGAGTGCAAATACGCTCGCGTCAGCTGGAACTGTTGGCAGGCCAAACCGTAGGAGAGTGCCGAGCCCGCTCGACTTGCCTCCTTGAGGGCGGAGGCGCTCCCGCTCCCAGATCCAGAGTCCAACGAGAACGAGGCTTGAAGCTGCGTAGTTACCGAACAGAAGGCCGTTAGCCCCATCGCCTCGGAAGACCACAAGCCAGACTGTCAACGAAACTGTGATCAGCACATTGGTGATTGAGCAGATCGCGTATTGGAGGGCTTTCTCCTCAACTCGCAGAAGAGCCTGGGCTAACTCAAGGTTTGAGAATGCCCAAAGGCCAAGCGCACCGATTTTGACAATGGTCGGGTCCCGCATGTCCAAGGTGAGATCGGCGATCGGGCTTGCGAACAGGTAGATCAGGCCGCAGACCGTCGTGCTTACTGCCAGCAGCGAGAGGACTGACCTGCGGGCGAGCTCGTTACGACCGGCCGTGTCCTGCTGTTCGTAGTGGTATCGGACAAACGCTTCGCCGATGCCCAGCCGGACAACGATGCTCGCGAAGATCACGCCTGCGCCGACAAGCTCGGCGAGTCCGTAGTCAGCCTCAGTCAGATGCCGCGTGTAGACGGGCAGCAGCAGGATTGCCAAAGGCTTGGAGACCAAGTCGGAGACTTGGTAGGCAAATGCTGTGCGCAGAAGCCGTCGCAGATGTCCCGGGCCGGCCATGCCGCAGCACGCTACCGGGGACGCTGGCGGTTACCTTCCTCTGAGATGCAACAACAGACTGCGTTATTCCTACTTCCGCGTCCGCTCGACTCGTTCATCCTTGAAGACTTCGTGCGGCCGCTGCTTGAGGCGCCTGATGTTGCGATCCTTGAGCCGGGCAAAGTTCCAGCCGGCGCACTGATGCGCCTTCCTGGGCCGCTCGCGGCAGCTGAGGCAACTCGCCAAGCAGGCCGAGTGAAGGTCAACGGCGACCTCGCAGTTGTGATCCTCATGCACCCAGTCCAATGGCCACTTGCGGCAGCACTGTTGGATCGGAACCCAAGCGCTCAGCTTTGGTACGGAATCTGGGATCGCTACGAGCGTGCACCGGACGCCGACGAAGCGACCCGGAAGCGAGTACATGCCCTCCACGAGGCTGCCTCCAAGCGGGCCGACTGGCGTTTTGCAGTCTCAGGCGCCTTGGCTGAGATCGAAGCGGAGCGCGGCCGAGAAGCCGATGTGTTGCCGCCTCCACATGACGCATTCCCGTCCCCTGACCCAGCAGAGATGGTCGTTGCGGCATCCCTTGGCCACCTTGGTCGTCGCACCGACTGGAAACTGCTCCGAACTCTCGTCGAGCAGGTCCCTGAGCTGAACCTGCTTCTGATCGGCGAGGTACACGCCGATGAGACACCCAATGACCCAGACCTCGCTGCACTGGTTGCTTCCCCAAATGCTGTCCGACTTGGGTCGCTCCCGGATGAGGCGGCCGCGAGAGTGATTGCCCTCGCTGATGTCTGCCTTTTGCCATTCCAGATTGACGAGTTCAATGACACCGGCTTGCCGCAGCGCATCCTGAAGGCCGCCAAGCTTGGCCGCAAGACTCTGGTCCCACCACTTAAGGGTCCCCTGACTCAGGAGACAGCTGTAACTGTTTGCCATTCAGCTGATGACTGGGCACGTGAGCTCCGGGCTGCCAAGACAGACGGCCGCGGAGGCGATCGCCAGCTCCGTGACTGGGGACTTGCCCAGAACTCAGATGCGCTGCTTGCTCCTTTCCGCGCCAAGCTTGAGAAGCTCGGCGTGCGGGTCCGACAGAGCTAACCCGGCCAAAGAAGAGCGGGCCCCTTGTAGGAGACCCGCTCGGTCACATCTTTTGCTCTAGTTGACTCGGCCTAGAAGGGCGAGCTGGAGCACTCTTTAAGGTGCCCCTTGAGCGTATTGGCGTTAAGGCTCGCGCTCTTGGCGCTCAGCCCGATGCTCGGATACCTAGCTGTCAGCTCTTCAATGCAGGCCTGCTTCTTAATGCCGCCTGCAGTGAACCAAAGCATTGCTGTCGCAATTACTGCGAGAAAGCCGAAGAAAATCTTCGCCAGCGGCGGGCGCCCGATGGGCAGCGCTGCGACGGAGTCTTCGGCGGTCGAATCGTCCCCTTGAATCTTCACATCAGCCTCAACGGCCTTGTTCTCAGAGGGTGCGTCTGGACTATTGACCTGCTCTTGATCGCTCATGGCCGGAACAGTAAGTGAACTCGTGACATTGTGTCAAGACGCACACTAATTTCCAACACTAGGCCAAACTGGGTGACGGCTAGGTCAGTACGGCCACTCGCCGCGGCCGCCATCAAGCAGCTTTGCGACGGGCTTCAGCTTCGCTACAAGCAGAACCTTGATCAACACGTTCTTGGCAAACCAGCCAAGTTCGAGTATCTGCCTAAGGATGCTTCGGCGGCGAGTCGCACCGGAGATACGGCGGTGGTGGTACTCGGCCAGCGACCTAGACCTGCGCACGTACTCCCAGTCTGGGGAGAACAGGAGCAAACGAATCTGGGCGAGGGTCACCCCGACAGATGCAAATGAGTCGTGGATCAGCATCGTTCCACCGGGCTTTACGCGGGCTCCCCAGTCTCGAATGTCAGCCGCAGCAGGGGCGTACCGGTGGGCTCCGTCGATATAGAGCATGTCGAGCTTGCCGTCAATTGCCCCATGCGCTCCCTCAGAAGGGAGGCGAACATGGCGAATGCGCTCGTCAACTCCAGCGCCCTTGAGGTTTGAGTGGAACAGTTCGTGGTCGCCTTCGCCTTCAGCTGATGTCCCGTCAATCTGCTGAGGACCCCTGTCGTTACCGGCATGAGGGTCAATCGCAGCGATCTCACCCGCGGTAGGAGCTGCCTTGGCGAGGATGATTGCGGACCGGCCTCTGTAGGAGCCAATTTCAGCAATTCGACTGCCTGGCCCGGCAGCCTGAGCTGCCTCCCAAAGAAGGCGAGCTTGGCCCTCAGTCATCCACCCTTCGACACCGTCAACTGACTCCCAGGCTGCCGCAAAACCGTCGTCGGCGTGCGCAGTCCCATTGGATGACGTTTGGGGGTTTGGCATCTGGCGATCGTATCGCCCTTTCAGACAGCGCGTGACAGGCGCGTCGAAGTCCTTTGCGCACTAGGCTTGATGAACAGTGGGGACGGTTTCGCAAGCTGGAGGGGGCAGCGCCCTCGGGAGCAGGGTAGGACGCCTTTTCGAGCGTCCCGATGCCCGCTTCCTTGCCACAGTTGGAGGAGCAGCGTTTCTGCTGCGCGCAATCATGGTCCTGCTAGTCCAACGGCACAACAACTTTGCCTTTAATGACGCCTTTTTCTACCACTCCGTTGCTGCGATGGTTGCCGACGGAAAGGGCTTCTCGACGATCGACGGCAGGCCCTTTGGCCAGTGGCCTCCTGGCTATCCGTTCGCTCTCTCGATCGTCTACAAATTCTTCGGCACTAACCCGCTCCTAGGCGAATTCCTCAATGTCATTTTCGGAACGGCTGGCGTCCTGCTCCTCTACGCAGTTGCAGATCGCTCGCTAGGGAGAGTTGAAGCCAAGTTCTGCGCAATCGCGATGGCTGTGATGCCGGCTCAAGTTTTCTTCACCGACGTTCTGATGTCAGAGCCGCTGTTCATCCTGATCCTGCTGACGATGCTTTGGGTCATTGCGACGCGGGAGCCCACAGTTCAGACTGCCGCGATCGTAGGTGTGATCCTCGGAGTCGCGATGCTGACGAGAGGCGAAGGGCCGCTGATGATCTTCATGCCGATCGCGGCATGGTGGCCTCGGATTCCCCGTCGCATGTTGGTCCAGCGAATCGCTGTGACATTCGGAGTGATGGTGCTGTGCGTTGCCCCATGGACCCTGCGCAACTACTCCACTTTCCACCGGTTGATACCGGTAAGTACGAACTTCGGCTCAACCTTCTGGGCGGGCCACAACTCAACCGCAAACGGCAAGCAGACCTATCCACCTCCATCGCTGACATCGCAGGCTGGTCCGTCAACCGGCCGTTTCTACCAAATCGACCAAAGCAAGTTGCTTCAAAAGGACGCTGTGAACTGGATCAAAGCCCACCCAATTCAGGACCTGGCTCTGATCCCTTGGCGCTTCCTCGGCCTAACTGAGGGTGACGGCGGTTCGATCTACTACTGGGTCAACAAGACCGGCGACGGCAAGAAGCCTCTTAACCACGACTGGGCAGATCGCCTAGGAACCGTTGCCGACATGGGCTGGTTTGTGCTGCTGACGCTCTTTGTCTCGTCGCTGCTGGTGTTTGGCCGGAGCGTTCTTAAGAACTCGGTCCTCAGGGCCATCTTGGCCTACATGGGAATTTCGCTCCTGCTTTATGTCCTTGTCCTCTACGGCCAGTTCCGCTACCACGTGCCGATCGAGCCTTTGATGATGCTGGTGGCCGCACCGCTTGTCGCGCAGCTCGTCGCCATCCGTAAGCGCCGCGTTAACCCAGCTAGCGACGGTTCAGCTTGAGCACGACTCCACAGCAAGGCGGGGGCTCCGAGTCCGAGAAGGACCTTGTCAAGGGACTGAACCCAGACACGGGACCAGTCCAACCTGCCCGGCTTGAACCGGTGCGCGCGCCAGAGGTGGACCTCTACGAAATCGGAGAGGTCAGCACACCCGAGAAGGCCCCGGAGGTCGCGCCTCAAACTCGCAGGCAGGCAGTACTTACAAACCTGCGCCCGACGCGAGCCGAGTGGCTCCTAGTCCTGACAGCGACTGTCCTGACGTTCCTGCAGCGCCCAGGCCTGATGTTCACTGACTCCCGAAGTGACCTGACGGCCGATCCAACCCTGTTCCTGAGCCGAGTTGTTGATGTGTGGTCGTCGACTTACGACCTTGGCCATGTTCAGTCTGGGCAGTTCGTCGGCTACCTCTTCCCGATGGCTCCGTTCTATGCGGCGGGCAGCAGCTTGGGCGTGCCGATGTGGATTGTGCAGCGCGTCTGGCTCGCTCTGATCCTCGTTGGCGGGGCGATTGGAGTGTCGCGACTTGTCGGAGCTCTCTGGCGTAAGGACGATGGTGTTGCTCGGCTCCTTGCTGGCCTCGTCTTCACCTTCAACCCATATGTCGTAACTCAGATCAACCGAGGCACGGTCACCCTCCTCGCCTACGCAGTGCTCCCTTGGCTGCTGCTTGCAGCTCACCGGGGCGTCCTTGAGCCACGCCGCTGGCGCTGGCCAATAACCGGCGGCGTCTTGATCGCTATCGGTGGTGGTGGCGTGAACGCAGCGGTACTGATCTGGGTTCTGCTGGCCCCGCTGCTCCTGATCGGCTACGAGGTCGCTGTGATCGGGCGCTCTAGGAAGGCAGCGTGGTCATTCATCTGGCGGGCCCTTCTGTGCGTTGCAGGACTCTCGCTTTGGTGGGCGATTCCCGTCTGGCTGCAAAGCAAGTTCGGTGCCGACTTCCTCTCCTTCACCGAGCAGCCCTCGACGATTTGGGCGACCAACAGCGTGTCGGAGTCACTGCGCCTGCTGGGCTACTGGATCAGCTACTTCCAGATCGGATTCGGCGCAGCACGGCCTGTTGTTCCACCCACGACGGTTTATCTGTTTGCTCCGCTCCTTGTTGCTGGCAGCTTCGCAGTGCCACTGGTTGCGTTCGGCTCGCTCTCAAGGGTTTGGAAGAAGCCGTACATCCCATTCTTCGTTTTGCTCGCAGTCGGCGCAGCGACCGCCATGGCAGTGGGCTTCCCGCCAGGTAAGCCTCTCTACAGCTTCCTGATTAAGGCCTACTACGGAATCCCGCTTCTTCAGATTCTGCGAACCACCTACAAGATTGGTCCGCTTCTTGCCCTTGCACTGGCATTCCTTGTCGGAGCGGGCGGCGCAGAGCTTCTTCGAAGCGTCCGACCCGGCACCGGAAGGCGCTTCGCTATCGCAGGGATAGTCGCGCTCCCAGTCGCCTTTGGCTGGCCGATGTTCACCGGCGGAGCCATTGACCCCCAACTCGCCTATAAGGATATTCCGAGCTACTGGCGCGCAGCGGCCAAGGACCTCGACCATGAAACGCAACCTGGCTACAGGGCGATGATCCTGCCCGGGCAGCAGTTTGGCGTCTACAACTGGGGAGCTACCTTCGACCCAGTCGCCCCGGCTATCACCAAAGCTCCAGTGGCACAGCGCTACGCCGTGCGTTACTCGGACGCCCACAGCTCCCAGCTATTGACAGCTGTCGACAACCTCGTTCAGCAGCGACGACTGGTGCCAGGCCAGCTGGGACGACTGCTCCGCCTGCTCGGAGTCCAGCAGGTTGTCGTTTCTGCCGACGGGCGCCCTGAGAACTCTGGCGAGATTGACGCGGCCAGCGCACTTGCGGCCCTTCGCGGCGAGCCTGACCTTTCCCGCATCTCAGAGACCTACGGACCCACACTCCGCGTACCACCCGCAGTCGGCCGCGGTGGGCCAACCGTCTCACTGCCAGCCATTCGCCGCTACTCAATTCCCAAAACCTCGGGTGGAAACCCGGGAATGGTGCGAGCTCACTCTCGAACTGGCTCAGTTCTTGTAGCCGGTGACGCGAACGCGATCACCGAGCTCGCCGCCCAGAACCTGATGCCAAACAACAAGGCGATCCTCTTCACTGGCGATCAGTCGGGAAGTCAGATCCGAAATCTCGTTCGGGATGGCGCAAACCTCGTGATCACCGACACGAATCGACGCCAAACAGTTCTCGCTACTCGTACAACTCACGACCAAGGAACAGTTCTCTCGGTCAAGGACAAGATCTCGCCCGACGTTCCTTCCTACGCTCTGTTTGAAGGACTCGGACACTCGAAGCAGACAGTTGCCGTCTACACCGGCGTTGACTATGTGACCAACCCAGAAGGCCCACAGCTCCTCCTTCGGCCTGAGGCACGGCCATACGCCGCGGTCGACGGCCGCCTTGACACCTCGTGGACTCCGTCTGACTTCCTTCCCACCCGGCGCTGGATTGAGATTGGTCTGAAGCGGCCAGTTCAAGTCCAGTCCATTCGTATCCACCCGCACCGTGACGGGCTCGTCCAGACGACGCGGATAGCCCTTTCGGTCAACGGAGCACCGGAGCGCGATGTCCCGCTGCTGCCAGGTTGGAACAACGTGGCCGTCGGTGCCGCTCCCCTCACCAAGGTCAGGATCAGGATCACTCACACATCCACCTTCGGTGGCATCGACCTTGGTGGCATTGACGAGGTCGCAATCCCTGGCGTGACGGCCCACGAGTGGCTGCGCAGCCCTATCTGGGCAGCTAAGGCGATCGCCGGAATGAACCTCTCGCACAACCCAATTTCAATCCTGCTGGCAAGGCAAACAGCTTCCGATCCATACCGCGAGTCAGGCGCCTACGGCGGTCCAGTGCCAACTGGTGACCCGCAGGCGACCTTTGACGCTGAGCGCTCAATCCACCGCCTAGTCAATGTCCCGACTACACGCCGGTTCCAACCAAGCGGCTGGGGCAGCTCGGCCCCATGGGCTGCCGACCCGAAGTTTGACCGCCTCGTTGGAATGAATCCGGGTTGGACCTTCTCCGGCTCGCCAAGGTTTGAGGGGCAACCAATCCACAGAGCCTCCTCGGCTTTTGACCACAGCCTCAACACAGCTTGGGTTGGTGAATTCAGGGCAGGCATTAAGCCGTGGCTTGCTTGGCGGTCACCGCAGCCCGTCCAGATCAGGTCAATTCGCCTTGTTCCCGACTCGCCTCTCTATGCCCGGCCGACTCTCGTGAAGGTTGTCTTCGACGGGCTCGAGACGCCGTTCATTCATGTTGATGCTCAAGGGAACGTCAAGCTCCCGAGGACAGTCACTGCTCGGAATGTCCGGATCAATGTCATCAAGGCAGAGACTCCCAAGGGCCCAGCCCAGTTCCGACTCCTCCCAGCAGTCGCAGTCCGAGAGGTAGTGGTCCCAGGCATGAGGACTCCAAGTCCTCGAAGGACTGGGTCATTCACAACCAAGTGCGGTGAAACAAGCGTTGTGGCAAACGGTGATTCGGTGCCAGTGCGGATGACTGGCAGTGTGGCCGCGCTTGACCGCGGTGGGCCAATTCCATTCCAAGCCTGCGGCCCAACGAAGAAGGTTCAGCTGTTTGGCGGCCCCAATTCGATTCAAACCACTGAAGGCTCAATCATGAGAATTGACCACCTCAAGATGGCGTCAACTCCGCCGAAGGCAATCCGCAAGGCGACCTCTGCAGCTGTTGCCTCGCCTGCGGTTGACAAGGACGGGTACGCCAATGTGAGCTTCGGCGGCCCTGGCTGGCTCGTCCGCGGAGAGAGCATGAGCGCTGGCTGGCAGGCCTCGTGTGGGCCGGACAAGCAGCACCTACATAACCTCGGTCCAGCCCGTGTAATTGACGGGTTTGCAGCCGGTTGGCCTGTTGGCAAGAACTGCAAGGTTGCGAAGTTCAGCTTCTCCCCGCAGGGCACTGCGACGAACGCATACCTCGCTTCCGCCGGCGCAACAGGAGTGTTTGCACTGATTCTGGGAGCGAGCCTCCTTGCAACCCGGAGGCGCCGCCTCGCCGGTGAAGACGACCCGATCGTCCCGACCCCGCATGATGCTCCCGGCAACGACCCGCTTGCCCACGCTCGCCGAGGCTTTGCTGCCACAGCGCCGCTGTTTGCTGGAGCGATCGCGGCAGGTCTATTCGCCCTGCGCGTTGGACCCCCTGTGGCCTTGCTCGCGCTCTTCCTCGGACTGTGGGGAGTCAATGTGCGAAGGCTCTACACGCTTGCCTTTGCAGCGCTCGCGATCGTTCCGCTTGGCTATCTAGCCCAGCTGCCGAAGAACAAAAACGGGGGCAACTTCTACTACGCAGTGGAGCTGATCGGTGAGCACTGGCTTGCGACTGCCGCGATCCTGCTGGCGGGAACCGGCGCCCTCCTCACAGCGCTGCGAATCCGCTGGGCTACACACCCACGCGCTGGCCGCTGGAGTCTGCGTCGAATTCGAGCAACAGTTCGCCTGCGCAAACTGGGCCGCAACAAGATCAGCGGTAGCTAAACGCGCTTGTGTAGGTGAATGACGCAGTTCCACGAGAACACCTCGCGGACAACTGGAATACGGCTGATGAAGGACAGGCGCGGCCAGTAACGCGGCTCAACATGGTCAATCACCAGCTCGGGGTGGCTCTTGACGCGCTTAAGGATGGTTGAGATGTGGACTGGCCACAGCCCATCCCAGATCACATTCTTCTCCGGCTTACCGTGAATCCGATCGTGAAGCCAGCAGCCAAAGCGCGGCCCAAGGAAGTGGTACGGGGCGTAGAGGTGCCCTCCCCACGGCGAGTACCAGTTGGTCCATGACACATACGCCCAGCCACCCGGCTTAAGGATCCGGGCGATCTCGTCAATCACCACAGGGGCTCGTGAACAATGCTCAAGCAGGTTGGAGCAGAGAACAGCGTCAATCGTGTTGTCCTCAATTGGCAGGTCGGCCGCATCGGCCACAAGCGAGCCCTCAGGTGGGGCACCGGCAAGAGCCAGCTCACCTGGGTCCAAGTCGACTGGCAGTACATCGGCACCACGACCGCGCAGTTCAGCTGTGTACCACCCCGCGCCGCAGCCAAGATCGAGAATCTTCTTACCGTCAACTACTCCGTGACGGCGCTCTAGGACATCCGCGGTATCGGCAGCAATGCGGGTGTAGAACGGTTCAGGGTCTGTCTGCTCGTTTCGAAACAGCTCCCAATACTCGCGGTACTTCGCTAGTCCGGTTGTCGAACTCATCGTCTGAACTTTCCTACAAGTCCGCCGTTACTGCCCAGTGGCCGGTAGGACGCCTTTGCCTCCGCAAGTGCTTCGATTGTCAGCCGGGCAGTCCGCTCCCAGGCGAACTGCTGAGCCCGCTCGAACGCTGCCTCGCCCATCTGAGCTCGTAGCTCATCGTTCTCAAGCAGCTTCTTGATGTTCTGAGAGAGCTGCTCGCGCGTGTCCGAAAGGAGGCCGGTCTCATGATCAACGACGGCTTCCCGGAGTCCACCAACGCGCATCGCGACAGTTGGGGTCTTGCAGGCTGCTGACTCAAGTGCGACAAGCGACCAGCCTTCAACCGAGGAAGCAGTGACATTCAGCCACGCTCGCTGCAGTAGCTCCAGCTTCTCCTCCTCGCTCACAAAGCCATGTAAGACAACTCGGTCACGGAGGCCGCGCCGAGCAATTTCAACTTCAATCGCCTCGCGGTGGTCACCGTCACCAGCGATCTCAAGAGTCGCCTGAGGGCAGGCGTCCAAGGCGTCAAGCAGGAACTCGATGCGCTTGTAGCGCTTGAGCCTTCCGAGGTAGAGAATCATCGGACTCTCAGACCGCGTGCCAGGGCGGAGAGTGCGAGTGTCAACGCCGTTGTGTGCGACTTGGATTCGACTGCGCGGGATTCCATGGTCAGCAATGTCAGCTGCTGTCGAATCAGACACCGTCAGGAAAGCTGTGTCCCGGTAGAGGCCTTTAAGTGGGAATGTCTCCAATGCTGCTGCTGCAAAGCGGCCAGCCCCACCCATTTCACGCACATAGTGCTCACGGTGGATGTGATGGATCATCCCGACGCGCGGAGCCTGGATCCAAATCGGAGTCAGGAATGTGATGCCGTTGATGACCTCGAAGACCACATCGGCGCGTGGCTCGAGGGCCTTCTGGCCCTTCATGATCGCCCTCGGGAAGACAGTCGTCCGGCTACCAATTCGCTTGACAGTCAGGTTGCCCTGGTGCTCGATCGGAAGGGCCCCGGGATACCCGCCAGCCACGATCGTCACCTTGTGACCCCACTCAAGCCAGAAATGAACCTGCTCTTGAAGGTGTGTGCCCGTGCCTCCGCCCTGGGGGTGCGTCCAGTCGCGGTCAGTTAGGACGAGGATGTGCATGGGAGCCACATCTGACATCGCAGAGCCTGTGTTCTCCACTTAGCTGGTCGCGCTGCCACCAAGCAGCGCTACGAGTCGCCGCCTGACGCTTGGAACGAGCAACAAGGCTGCGATCAGAACAAGCAGAGCTGCGAGCAAGCCTGGGACCGAAACGCTGCTTGAAGTGCTCGACGCCTGAGCTTGAGTTGCCTGACCTGGGATGTAGCGCTGTGCTGACTGAGAGCTGGTGACTGTGTAGCCCTTCTTGCCCTGCTTAACGCCAAATGTCCAGTGGCCCGAAATGTCAGTCTTGAGGAGCCAAGCTCCCTGAACTCCAGCGATTGTTCGGTCCGAGATTGACTCGCCGCTCTGAACCCAAGCGCCGACTGTGAAGTTGGACGGGCTGACAGAAAGGAGTGGCGGGGTTGAGATCCGCCCTGTGCCGAGGAACTTGGCGGAGCCAGCGTCCTTGTCGCCAGTCGCCACATGGTTAAGGCTCTGGCCAACTGCCCCGATGTTGCGGCCCTTGGTGTGGCCGACACGATCCTTGGCCCCAGTTCGCACATCACCAAGCTCGTACCAACGGACAAGTCCGCCGGAGTTCAGCATTACACCCTTAAGGCTTCTTGTCTTGCCGCTCGACCCCAGCGTGAACTGGCTGCGAAGCGCTGTTGCGTTAAGCGGCTGGTTCCAGACTGCAACGGAATCAATGGATCCGTTCCAACCGTGGCCACCATTTACCCCACCGATCTCAAACGCCTTCTTTGATGGAGCGAGGTTCTTAGGTGCCGGCCCTTCCGCGACCTGCTTGCCGTTCAAGAACAAGCGAATTTGTCCATCGCCGACTGTCCCGGCTAGGTAGGCCCTCTGAGGGAACACGGTCGTAGTTGCAGCTGCTGGGGCGGGCGCAGTCAGGCTGAGGATCCCAGGGATCAGAGTGAATGTAAGAGCGATCGCTCCTATCCCCGCAAGGAACGGTGTGGCGGGGCGAGGCTGTTCGGTCGGAAGCAACGCTGCAAGGGCGAGGATGACACCTGCGGCGACCAGGACAAAGTCGACAAAGACATACTCACTGCCGATGATGCCGATGACTGCCAATGCGATTCCTCCAATGCCGATTGCAATTCTTGAGCTCTGCGGAAGCGCAGGCCTGTCCTTCGAAAGCAGCTTTGCGTTTTTGAGTTCAATTAGCGGCCGCTCAAGGTAATGCCATGAAATCGCTGCAACGACGCCGGTAACGAGCATCGCGATGATCAGCATGCCAAACCATCCAAACACTCCGACGCTCTTGGGGAATACGCCCGCGTCGGAGAGCTTCCTCAGGACGACAGGGTGGAAGAGGTAGATGCCGTAAGAGGCGACGCCAGCCCACAGAATCCAGCTTTGGGAAAGGAACCTGCGAAGCAAACCCTTCGTCTGATCACCAAACGCGACCGGGAGAACCAAGAAGAGCCCCAGCCCAGCCGAGAGGAGATGCCGTGCCCAAAGCTGGAAGCCGTCCGCGTGCTGGAAGGCTGAGCGATTAGGGCCCGTCGCCCACGCCATAAGAGCAATGCAGACGGCTGCAAGCACCCATGAGAACCCCGGGTAATTGTCCAGCCAAGCGAGCGAGGGCGGGAGCTTCTTGCCTTCCCACGCAACCGAGAAGTAGGCCATCAACATGCCGATGGTGAAGATGTCGAGGTAAGCGAGGATCGAAATGTCCGCAACGCGCCCGCTGCTGTTGCTGAGCAGAATCCGCGCGAGGATCCCGATCACAAACAACAGAGTGAGCATCGTCAGTTCACGGCGATGCCGGGCGGTAGCCGTAGCCGCTGGGACCTTGGAAACGAGCAGAGCAAAGATCGGTAGGAACGCGTAAAGCGTTACTTCGATGCACAGAGACCAAGCGACTGAGAGGCCTCTCAGCTCGAGTCCTGGCTTGTAGATCTGGAGGAATCCGTAGTAGAGGAATCCGTTGCTTCCAAAGACATCGGTCTTCCCTACAAGCGCACCGGTGATAGTCAGCGCCAAAAAGAATGCGGGAACGATTCGGAGGAAACGACGCTTCGCGTAGCCACCAAGGTTGGGGTGGTCTGCAGCCTCGAGATTCGCCCGCACAAACGGGCGATAGATCAGGAAACCTGAAATAACGAAGAAGACGAGCACGCCTGATCCCAACCGCACGACAAGCGGCCGAGCGAATTCGAGTGCGCTCGGAAGTGCCACATATCCCGCGAAGTGGAAGATGACGATGCTGAGAGCCGCGATGGCGCGCAAGGCGTCCATGTAGGGGTAGCGGCCAGCGTGAATCTTCGGCGGCTTGATCAGCCTTTTAAAAGCAGTTGGCGAGCCAGTGGGGGTGCTCATAGACACATGATGTTCGCAGTTGCGCCGAAACCCGGCAGTTCGGAAAGATTTCGCCGCTTGGCGATCAATGTCCTGCTGCGATTGCCAGAGAGCGCACCAGCAGGGAGAGGGTTGTTGGCCCGACCAGAGCGTTTGCCGCAATGTTGGGTATGCCTGGCCTGATGTACAGGCCCTTTCCGACCCGCCATGCTGCAACTCCAGCGATCCCGGCCTGCGGACCGGAGGCTGCGACGAAGCCGGCTGAGGACTCAACCTTTGTAATTCCCGACCAGCCTGCTGGGGCAAAAATTCGGCCGCCAGTGGTGGCGAACAGGCCAATCGTGTCCTTCCAGGCCAGTTGGTAGGCGGAATCGGCTTGGACTGGGCCGCGCGTGCCACCCATCGCATCAGCCTGAGTTGGCTTTGACGGCGAACTGATTACCCCGCCGCGAACCTCAACGGTTCGGCGAAGCGAGTCGAGGCCGAGGTCGAGGATCCTCTTACCCCCGTTGGCTCTATCTCTAAGGCCCTTCAAGACCTGGCTTGGAAGCCATGTCTCTTCACCGGCAAGAACAGCACCGTTGTAGTCCGCGAGCTTCGGTCCACGCCCCTGAGCTAGAGCGATGTCAGTAGTCACATCGGCCTTGATCCTGCTCTGCGCCATCACTCTTAGGAGAGGTAGCACCTGATCCGCCCAACCCACTAGGCCACCCTTGATGTTGGGCATCAAGCGATTGATTGACGCAGCGCGACCAAGCGGCAGAAGGTCGGGCAAGCCATCGCCGTCACCGTCAACCGGCGCCAGAGCCTGCCACCGAATCGCTGGGAGCACCACTAGAAGGTCAGCCTTCCCAGTTGCAATCGGTACAGGGACGGTCACCCTCGCTCCATTCCCTGCGACCGTGAGCTGCGCGACTGTTCGCGCCTTGGCTGGGACGCGGATGCGGAGACTTTGCCCCTTGCCCTTGCCATGCGCTAGGAGTGGGCCGCCAGTGGCAGATCGGAGTGACCACTCGAACGCTCGCCCGCGCGAGTCCACAGCTAGCTGGAGGACCCCGCGAGGCTGAACCGGAAGTGATGGAACCTGGACCCCAAGGTGGCGGACTGTCACACCTGGCTTACCCTTGGGGGGCCCAGCAACCGGTGTCAGATGCACTGGGGTGCTGCCGCGGTTTCCAGCGCCATCGGTTTCTGTCAGTCCAAGTAGATAGACGCCATCCGGTGCTGGCCGGCCGGCAATCTTGCCATCCCATGTGATGGCTGACGGCTTGTTAGGAAGAGGGAACCGCTTGACAACCTTTGAGGGGACAGTGTCGGTGCGGAGAACGAAGCCCTCGACATTCCTGCCCCGAGTGCCGCCGATTGCACCTGTCACAAGCTTTGGTCCGGGGAGAATTGCTGGTCCTGCGCCATGAGGAGGATCAACCTGCTTGACGATCGGCATCGCTGCCACTGTGTCGAGTCGAGTCCCATTCGGAACGGTTAGCGACCGGCCTTGCCTCGCCAGTCCAATGCGGAATCTGTAGAGGCCGTCCGGAGCAGGCTTCCCGTCCTGCCCATTTCCGTCCCAGACGAACTCAGTCCGGGTGCGCTGCTTGACAGTCCGGCCACCAGCAAGAGTCCGGACCTCGTCGCCTCGTGAATCAACGACGGAAACAGCGACAGTGTCGTCCCGCTTAAGCCAGAAGGACACGGCTCCGGTCCTCGGCCCTGACCCAACGGGCGAGAAGGTACGACTAACACGCACGCCGAGTACGACCGGGTCGCTGTGCCGAAGGTGCTGAGCTACATACAGGCCGCCGAAGGTTGCGACTGCGAGAAACAGAAAGGCGAGTCGAGCTGAGCGGATCAAATTCCCATGCGCCCTTGGGGCAGCAACCTGATCAGCGGGTGCTGTCGGCCCCGACGGTGACGATCACTTGCGCCGTGCAGGTGTTCGGGTCTGGGCAGGCGATTGACTGCACCTTGTCGTCAGCAGCGACGACATTTGAGGTAACACCAAGGGCCTTAGCTACATCCTCCGCATCAACCGCATGGCCAGGCATGTAAGCGACAAGAGTCTTCTGCTCCTGCTGGTTACCCGCTGTTGCGATACGACCCTTTGCGAAACCGTCCTTTGTCAACTCCGCAGCCACCTGCCCGGCGAGTCCGTTGATCGGAGTTCCGTTGAGCACAGCGACAACGACTCCCTTGCTGCCGGAACCTGAACCTCCACCAGTGGCTGACTTCGATGAGCCACTTGGCGTTGGGCTGTCTGAACCACCGAGGAACTGAGTTACCCCAATGACCACAACGCCAACGACGAGCACGCCGATGAGTGCCACTAGCCAAGGGTTACGCCGCTTTGTTCCCCCCGTAAGTGCCTGCGGTGGCTTGGGTGCGCGACCAAGTCCGCCAGCTGCAGCGGTTGAGGGTTGTCCGATTACCGCGTCGGTGCCAGCTGTCGCAGTGGCTACTGGGATCGGTGAAGGAATAACAATTGGGGCAGGCCGATCGGTAAGTGGCTCGCCTGAGCTGATTGGTCCAGGCTCGTCGAGGGTTTCGTCCTCGAACTCCTCGTCGTCTTCAAACTGCTCTTCCGCGAGCGCCACGCGATCAGCAATAACTGGAGCCATCGTGGCCGATCCGAGGGCGGGCGCGCCAGATGAAATCTCGGGGCCTGTGAAGTCGGGAGCCTCAGCAAGGTCACCCGCGTCTACCTCAGCTACAGCCTGGGGCTTCACTGCTGAAACAGGGGCAGGAGCTGGGGTGCTTGGAGCTGCGGCTGGGGCAACGCGACCAACGGAGGCCACTTCGACGGCTAGTGCGGACTCAGCGGCGTATGCGCGAGATGTCTCAGCATCCAACTCGTCCTGCAAGCGGCGCACCTCACGGCCCTGCCCGAGAACAACCGTGGCAAGAATCGCCGAAGCCAAAGCGGCGCCGATACCCGCAACGACAGCTACATCGCCGAGTAGGCCTGAAATTGAAACGGCAAGAGGTGCGGTGCCCATCGAGATGGCAGTTTAGGTGTTGGCGCGGGCGGTGGCCGACGCACTTAACTCGCTGACGCGGGAGGCAAGCGCTGAGGCATCGCCTTCAAGGGCCAAAAGGTTGACTTCGTGGAAGGTTCGCTCTACCCATTCAGCCTCAAGTGGAGCGCGGTCCGCACGCAGGATCTTCTCCGCAGCAGTGGGTATCGGCCGCTCATCTGGGTTGAACAGCTCCTCGTGAAGCTTCTCTCCGGGCTTGCGCCCAATCACTTCGATCGCGATGTCCTTCCCTGGCTCAAGTCCTGAAAGTCGGATCATTGCCTCGGCAAGCTCCATGATCTTCACTGGCTCGCCCATGTCAAGCACGTAAACAGCGCCGCTACGCCCGTCGAGCGACCCCGCCCGGATCACTAGTTGCACAGCCTCCGGGATCGTCATAAAGAACCTGGTCATGCGCTCATCGGTGACTGTCACCGGGCCGCCAGCTGCAATCTGCCTCCGGAAAATCGGGACAACCGACCCAGATGAGCCAAGGACATTGCCGAAGCGAACTGCCGCATAACGAGTTCCCGGGTGCGAGGCTGCCGCTGCTTCCACAGCCCACTCCGCGAGCGCCTTTGAGGCACCCATTACCGTCGCTGGCCTGACCGCCTTGTCAGTGGAGACCAGAACGAAGTTTGCGACTCCCATCTCCCCTGCGATCCGCGCGACCAAGCGTGTTGCCAACGCGTTGTTACGAACCGCCTCAATCGGATTGCGCTCCATCATCCCGACATGTTTGTAGGCAGCTGCATGGAAGACGATCGACGGCTTGTGCTCAGCAAGCACCTCACGCATCCGCTCCTCCTCGCGGCAATCAGCGAGCACTGGAATTGCGCCGTGAACATGGCGTTCGTCTTCCAGCTCACGAAGCACCTCGAACAGGTTGTCCTCTGCGTGATCAACCAGCACGATTGACCTTGGCCCGACCCGTGCGATCTGACGGCAAAGCTCAGCGCCGATCGATCCACCAGCACCAGTGACCATCACGGTCTTGCCAACCAGATAGGCACCAACGCGCTCAAGCTCCATGCGCACCGGCTCACGGCCGAGGACATCCTCGACCTTGACATCACGCACCTGGCGAACAAGGCCATCGCCACGCTGAAGGAGTTCAAAAACAGTTGGCAATGTGCGAACTGGAATCGCCCGTCGGCGGCATGACGACACGACCTTGGCCCGGAGGTCACCTGGGGCTGAAGGGATCGCGATCATCACTTCGTCTGGCTCTGTCTCGTCCAGAATTCGGGGAAGCTCATCGGTGCCGCCAAGAACGCGCAGCCCGTACTCATCCTTCTCACCACGCTTGCGAGGATCGTCGTCCACAAAGCCGATCGGGCGCAGCTTCAGATCTGGGTTGCGAGTCATCTCACGGACGACAAGCCGGCCACCGTCGCCGCCACCAATGATCAGTACATCCCGGTAACCGCGCCCACCCCTGATGCCGCGGAGGCGGCGCTCAAAGAAGAAGTGGACGAGAACACGAGCCATCAAGAGAAGGAACAGGGCGAGCAGAAGGAAGAGAGCCATTACTCCAGCTGGCATAGCGACGGTTGCGCCAGTTCCATTCGCGGAAATCACAGTGACCGGGTGAACGAGGACAACGGCACCCATCGTCACAACGACCGCGATCAGCACTCCTCTGACGAGAGCCTCGTAGTCACGCCTGCCGGTAAATCGCGTTTCTCGGCGGTAGACACCGTTTAGAGCCAGAACAACAAGGGTTCCGCCAACGACCCAGGGGAGAGTCTTGTGGAAAAGGTGCTGGTAGCGGATCGGAGTTCCGCTATCGAAGCGAAGGTCAAACGCTAGGAGATAGGCGACTGCCAGTAGGCCCGCGTCAGCGAGCATCTGAGGCACTGCGTGCCTATGAACGGGGAATGTCCGCCGTCCGCTGAACATCGTGTTGATCCTACCCCCGCCTGACTTTCCGGGCCAGTGGACGCATCAGTAGCTGCAGGAAGTCCTCTGGGTCGCGACGCACACGGTTTGGCGCGTCAATCCCTTCCCGGCGGACGGGAATTGCCTGCTGTGGATCGGTCAACCTGCCCAGCAGTCCAGTGTTCAAAAGATGTTCATCAACCGCCCCGAGTCGGCCAGCGAAAACTGTCAGGACTGGCGTCCCTAGAGCTACGGCCTCACGGTTCATGGTTCCGCCAGCTGAGATAACTAAGTCCGCAAGGGCGACAAGGGACTGGGCGTCCACTGCCTTCTCCGGAATGATCAACCCAGGGACGGCTTGGAGCTGTTCGCGTTGCTCAGGCGTCCTCGGGAGAACGACAGCTTGGTGGTCTGACAGCAGCTCCAATGCTTGACCAAACAGATCGTTCTCTACGCGGTGGTAGAGAGCAACGGCTGGCGGGGTGCGAACGACAGCCCATGGGCGGGAAGTGTCGATACCAAGGCTGGCTGGCACTGAGGGGTCAGGCTCAAAGTCAGAGAGGTAGTACTCCTCCTTTAGACCCTCGTATTGGAAGAGCTTGCCCTTCGCCCCATATCGCTCAATCCGCTCCTTCGGGATCAGAGCCGGGACAACAACTCCGTCAGCCAGATGGCAATTGAGTTGGTGCTGCAGGGTTGCGTATTCGTAGTCGAAGGTTGTGCTGCAGGGAATGCGCAGAAGCCACGATGCGACCGTGATGTCGTTTGAGCCGTGGCCGAGCGCTAGGTCGAACTTCTTCCCCTTCGCCCAGCGAGTCAACTCAAAAGACCGCGATGCAAGCCCGACTGCCTTCGATCCGCGGCTACCGCCGCGGTGATGCCCGATCACCTCGTGGTCAAGGCCAAAGCGATCAAGCAGCCCGATCGTTTGGGCAAAGTCCCTAGCTGTGACTTCAACCTCCCAGCCCTTTGCACGAAGCAGCTCGATCATCGGCCTCATTACGAGGACGTGTGGGCTGTTTGTGAGGTCGACCCAAGCCCTCATGGGCGGGCCTTAGTCCAACTTGGAAAGAGCATCCTCGATTGTTTCGACAACTCTGGCCGCCTGCCCTGCCGTAAGTACAGGGCTAATCGGAATTGCAAGATTGGTGCTCGCAAGCTCCTCTGTTCCCGGCAGGTCAACGCCAGCTCCCCATTCGGCCATTGACGGCTGGCGGTGCACTGGAACCCGGTAATAGCCGCGCGCCTCAATGCCAGCCTCGTTGAGCGCTGCTCCGAGTTCATCAGCGCGCGGGTGACGAATCACATAGAGGTGCCACGCAGGGTCAGCGCCATCAACTGGCACAAGAGGTGTGACGAAGTCGGCGATGCCAGCTTCCGCGTAGGCAGCTGCTGCAGCTCGACGACCTTCAGTCCAGCTCGGCAGTGCTGGAAGTAGGACCCGGAGGATTGATGCCTGGATCTCGTCGAGGCGACTGTTTCGGCCGATGTAGTCGAATGTCTTCTTGTCCTTGGAGCCGTGGAAACGGAGTGTGCGGACCATCTCCGCGACAGACTCATCCGAAGTAACGACTGCGCCGCCATCACCAAAGCAGCCGAGGTTCTTTGACGGGAAGAAGCTGAAGCTCGCCGCCCGACCAAGCGACCCTGCAGGCTTGCCGTTCAGGGTGGCCCCAGCGGCTTGGGCTGCGTCCTCCACTACTTGGACTCCAAGAGCTTCAATCTCAGGTACCGGGGCGACATTGCCAAACAGGTCAACTGCCACAACCGCCTTCGTACGCGGGGTTAGAGCAGCCTTGACAGTCTCGGCCGTGATGCAACCAGTGGTTGGGTCAATGTCGCAGAACACCGGTGTTGCGCCTGTCGGCGGTACAGCTTCGGCGGTTGCGTAGAAGGTCAGCGAGGGAACGACCACTTCGTCCTCAGGCCCAACTCCAACACTGCGCAGCGCCAGCTCAAGTGCGTCAGTGCCGTTGGCAACGCCGACAGCTGCCTTGGTTCCGGTTGCTCCCGCAAACTCGCACTCGAACTCAGAAACCTCTGGGCCGAGGATGAACCTGCCCCCCTTGACGACACCTGCGATGGCCTCATCGATTGCTCCACGCAGAGGCTCAAGCGGCGTTGAAGTGTCAAACAGGGGTATGCGTTCAGTCATTGCTTTTAAAGCTAGTCGCGCCAACGGCGCTGCCCAAGCAGGTT
>CALJKH010000226.1 GCA_937973575.1 uncultured Solirubrobacterales bacterium
CAGCACCAACAGCTCCGTACTGGACCTTGCCGATCACAACGTCGTAGCCAGCTTCCTTGGCTTGGGCTTCCGTGAGGCCGAAGGAGGCAACATTTGGAGTGCAGAAGGTTGCGCGTGGGATATCCACAAGTGACAGCGGGTGGATTGCAAGGCCAGCTGAGTCTTCAACAGCGATGATGCCTTCGTCTGAAGCCTTGTGGGCGAGGGCTGGACCGCGCACGAGGTCGCCAATTGCCCAGATGCCTTCAACGCTGGTGCGCTGGGCACCGTCAACATCAATCAGGCCACGCTCATCGAGCCTGATCCCAGCAACGTCAAGGCCAAGACCTTCCACATCTGGCCCGCGGCCAGCTGCAATTACAACGAGGTCTGCAACGACTTCTTTATCGCCAACTGTGAGGACGGTCGCGCCATCCTTCTCAGTAACTCCGCTCACAGGGTTACCGGTGAGGACATCAATGCCTTGCTTCTTGAAGCCACGGCCAGCCGCCTTGCTTACGTCGGCGTCTTCGCTTGGAAGGACTCGGTCCATCGCTTCGATCAAAGTTGTTTCGCTACCAAGGCGTGCGTATGCGGAAGCGAGCTCAGCTCCACTGGCGCCAGCGCCAATTACGGCAAGGCGGGCTGGGGCAGCATCAAGCGCCCACCCTTCCTCTGTGCCGACGATGTTGCCGCCAAAGTCAAGTCCGGGAAGTGGCTTACGGACCGATCCGGTTGCAAGGACGATGCGCTTTGAGGTCAGCTCGCGGTCGCCAACCTTCACTCCAGCGTTGCCGGTGAGGACTGCAGCGCCTTCGATTACCTCAATGCCGTTCTTCTTCATCAGGCCGTCAACGCCACCGGTGAGGGTGCTGATCACGCTGTTGCGGCGCTCGGCAACCTTGGCCTGGTCGATCTTTGGCTCGGAAACCTCAATGCCGTACTCGCCAGCCTCGCGAACCTCTGTGAGTACATCCGCAACACGGAGAACTGCCTTGGCTGGAATGCATGCCTTGTTGAGGCAGCGGCCGCCAATGTGGTCGCGCTCGATGACTGCAGTCTTGAGGCCTAGCTGGGCGCCACGAATAGCGGCAACGTAGCCGCCGGGGCCTGAACCAATGACGATTAGGTCGAACTCTTCAGCCATCGCTTTGGACACTACCGAAAGTTCAGCGGAGCGCTGTGCTGGCGGTCACTCGCCTGCGGGTGGTCTGCTGGCAGCCTGGATTCGGCCCATGACGCGGATCAGTTTCCAGAACAGCCAGCCGCTGATTCCAAGGATCAAGATCAGGGCTGCGAGCTCCAGCCATCCGGTCGCGAAGATCAGTCGGAATGTGCCCAGCACCATCGACAGCACGAGGAAGCCTTGGAAGCTGATCAGCGCGCCATAAACAGCTCGCCACATTCCAATTGCGATCGCGTAGAGGACGATCGCAAAGATGATTGAGAGCACCTTCGCTTGGGTGTCGAGGCTGCCGCTGTTTAGCGCTAACGCAGTCAGGTTGGCAGTTGGCAGAAGAGCGCAGTAGATGGCTGCGATTCTGAGCACGCGTGGGCGTTCACCAGGGGCAAGCGGTTGGAGCTGGGCGCGCACCTCAGCGTTCTTTTCCTCAGCGGTCTTGCGCGGTGGCTTTGCTGGCTGATCAGTCATGCAGGGCGAGTGTCGCACCAACCGGCGGGGTTACGATGCCTCGTATGGAAGTTGATCCACTGATCGACGCGTGGGAGGCCGCATGGTCCGGGCGTGACAAAGACGCTTTCCGCCAGGTCTGCATTGGCGACCTTCACTTCGAAGACCCTCTGTCAAAGCGTCCCCTTCTGGGAGTGGACAAACTCGAAGCCCGCGCCGCACGGCTCTGGAAGGCGTTCCCTGACATGCGCGTTGAAGGGGCAGGCCCACGGCTTGCCCAAGACGACCATGTTGCAGCGCCAATCAGGATTGTTGGAACTCACCGCTCCCCGATCGCCGGGATTCCACCTACCGGTCGCACCGTCTCGCTTCACGCCATCTGCTTTTGCGAAGTCCGCCATGGCCTCCTTGGCCGGGTGCGGGTCTTCTATGACCTCCACGATGCCCAAGTCCAGCTTGGCGCTGCTCCTGAGGTGGGAAGCGCTGCGGAGAAGGCGATGCGAGTCGTAATGGGCTTTGGGATGCGCGCCCCAAAACTGCCGGGACTCTTCCAGCCCGGTTCCAATCGCTAGCTCCCCGGTACCTTCAAGGCCATGCCACGGCATCTACTTACAGGTGAGGAACTCTCAAGCGACGAGGTCGCTGGGATCGTTACGCGCGCACTCGAGCTGAAGGCAGCACCGCTCTCTTCACAGGTTCTTGCTGGCAAGGCAGTCGCACTGATGTTTGAGAAGCCGTCAACTCGCACCCGGGTCTCGTTTGAGGTTGGCGTTGCCGAGCTTGGCGGCCACCCAGTCGTACTTGGTGCCGATGAACTTCAGATCAGCCGTGGTGAATCCCTCGCTGACACAGGGCGAGTGCTCTCAGGCCATGTTGCAGCAGTTGGCCTCCGCACCGGTGGTGACGATCGCCTCGCCGAGCTCGCATCAGAAAGCGACATCCCAGTCTTCAACATGCTCACCGCTGGCCATCACCCATGCCAAGCCTTGGCTGATCTTGTGACGATGAAGGAAGCCTTCGGCACCCTTGATGGTTTGAAGCTTGCCTATGTCGGGGATGGAAACAACGTCGCCCGTTCGCTCGCAATCATCGGAGCCGCTGCTGGCGTTGAGGTGGCGATCGCCTCACCTGAGGGCTACACAATTGACCCAGTCGCAGGTGCGACTCTCGTAACCGATCCTGAAGAGGCTGTTGCTGGAGCCAATGCGATCTACGCAGATGTTTGGGTCAGCATGGGCGATGAGGACACTGCCGATGCTCGCCGCGCAGCTCTCGGCCCATACCGGCTTGATGACGCCCTGCTCGACAAGGCAGCTGATGGGGCGATTGCTCTCCACTGCCTGCCCGCTCACCCGGGTGAGGAGATCACGCCCGAGGTTCTTTACGGCAGCCGCCAGCGCATTTGGGACCAAGCGGAGAACCGCCGCCATGCCCAGAAGGCAATGCTGGAACTGCTGGTTGGCTGAGACTGCAAGCCCAGTCCAGCAACACCATCCCTAGCCTGCCATCCTCTTAAGTCGTGAGTACCCCGCCCCAAGGCAAGTCATCCCGGCCACGTCCGGGTTCTGAGATTGAAGTCACCGCTGGCCCACTGGCCCACGGTGGTGCTTGCGTCTGCCGTCACGACGGTTTCGTGGTGTTTGCACAGGGCGCTGTCCCTGGGGACAAGGTCAGAGTCAAGCTCGGCAAGGTCAAGCGCAGCCACGCTGAAGCCCGCGTTGTTGAAGTCCTTGAGGCTGGCCCGGATCGGATTGAGCCAAAGGCCTCACACCCCGGCGCCCCATGGCAGGTAATTCGTTACGAGGCGCAGCTTGCCGCCAAGCAGGACATGGTTGAGCAAGCGATTAGCCGCCTTGGTGGTTTTGAGGATGTTGAGATCGCGCAGATCATTCCGGCAGAGCAGGAGTGGCGCTACCGGAACAAGCTTGAGTTCTCCTTCGGGGCAACTGATAGCGGCGAGATGGCCCTCGGCTTCCATGCTCCCGGCCGCTGGGATGTTGTCGAGCCACTCGACACTTGCCTCCTCGGTAGTGAGCGTGCCGACGAGGTTCGCGAGAAGGCTTTGGCTTGGTGCCGCGAGAAGGGCCTAGAGCCTTATGACCGCCGCACGCACGAGGGCTACCTCCGCAACCTTGTAGTTCGTGAGGGAGTCCGCACCGATGAGATGCAAGTTCGCCTTGTGACCTCGGTCGGCGAGCTTGACGAAGCAATCGAGTTCGGCGAGGCGCTTGGGGTTGAAGGCGTCTTCCACACTGAGATTGAAGCTGTTGGCGAGACAACTCAAGGCGGCGACACCAGCATCATCGCTGGGCGCGACAAGCTCGCAGAGGAGATCAGCGGCCTCACGGTTGGCATCTCCCCTGAGGCGTTCTTCCAGACGAACACTGTGATGGCAGAGAAGCTCTACTCAATGACTGCCGAGGAGGCTGCGCTCAAGGGCCACGAGCGCCTCTTCGATATCTGCTCAGGCATTGGCACGATCGGCCTCGCGCTTTCACCGCGCGCTGGCGAGGTTTGGGGCTTGGAGATCGTTGAGCCTGCTGTTAAGGACGCGATTGAGAACGCTCGCATCAACTCCATCAACAACGCCAACTTCTTCGCAGGTGATGTGCGCAAGGACCTGCGCGAAATGGTTGAGCGCGCTGGCAAGCCCGACACTCTGATCGTCGACCCACCGCGAGCTGGCCTGTCAGGCAAGATCATCCGCAGGATCGGCGAGGCCGGTGCCAAGCGCATCGTTTACGTCTCCTGCAACCCAACGACTCTTGCCCCTAATGCTGCCGCTCTTGGCGAGCTTGGCTACCAGTTGAAGAAGGTCAGGCCAATTGACCTCTTCCCGCAGACGCCACACGTCGAGTGCGTGGCGTTGCTCGAACGCGTCTCCTAGCGCTCAAGCTCAGCAGCTGGCGAGTGCGTTGGCGTAGAAGTTGAGGTAGTCGCCGTAGTGGGCGTGCCAGTAGTCGGCTGAGTGCCCGCCTGGCCAGTGCCGCATGTTGATTCCTGCAGCCTGAGAGAACGCCTCGCCGGCTGTCCTGAACGGGTCGTCTGTTCCTCCGTCCATCCAGAGCTTCGCGTGTCCCCACGCAGAACTACCTTGGTTTTGAGCGACTGCGATTAGGTCGTCTTGTTGGAAGTCCTCGGCGCTGTCAAAGGCTCCTGATGCGCTGTCGCCAGATTGCTGCCAGAAGGCGGCGGAGTGGCCACCGACTGCACAGAAGCGATTAGGGGAAAGGTGGGCGATGTTGAAGGCGCCCCAGCCACCCATTGAGATCCCGCCGATCGCGAGCCGGTTTGGGTTAGCGCCCGTCCGCTTTACGGCCTCCGGAATTACCTCGTTGAGGACGTAATTCGGCCAATCACCCGATGCTCTGTTGTGCCAGTAGCTCGCCTCGTCGCCAGATGGGAAGACAACATCGGGGGCCTTGTTCCCCAGCGCGGCGAGCGCCTTCATGAAGTCAGCGTTTACGTTCGATTCATTCTGCGAACCGCCGCGGCCGTGCAGGAACACGAGGAGTGGCCGACCCTTGCCGCCGCCTGCTGGCACCACAGCAGTTTGTGGCAGTGACTTGCCAACAGCCTTTGAGGGAATTGAGTACCTGAGGACTGTCGCCCCCTGAGTCGCCGAGGACCCGGACTCAAGCTTCGAGTCGCCGCAGCCCGCGACAGCGATCGCTGCGACTGCGGTAATGAGAAGCCATGAAGTCCTCATTCGGGGAGCGTTTCATTCCCTACGGATGGGGTGTGATCGCGAGGATCGTGATGCACTTCTTCTCCGGCCCGTAACACCAGAAGACGCGATAGGCGCCCGGGGTTCTGTTTTGGGCATATGCCTCAAAGACTGCGCCGTTCGGATCGAATGGATGCGGAAGGCTCGAATACTTGTGGGTGTTGAGGCTCGGGTGGCGAGGGTTCTGACTGAGGAGGGCAATCGTCTTGACAACTTGGTTATAGAGGCCCTCTTGCTTGCTTGACTTGCCGCGACCAGTCTTGCTGCGCGTGGAAGTTGCTTTGTCGGCAGACGCTTTTAGATCGGCGTGAGTCATTAGTGCGGACGGAGTCCAGCGAAGGTCAAAGCTCACTCTGGACCAGTCGCCAAGTCGGCCTTGGCAACGATCTCCTCCCAGTCAGTTGGGCCAGGCTTGAGATTGCCAGCGGCAGCCTCCTCAATTCCCTTGCGGACCGATGTGAGGGCCTTCTCGTTTTCCCAAAGCCAGGCCTCGTTCGACGCCACCTGAACGACATAGCTTGCGACAAAGCCGGAGTCCGTTTCCTCAATCTGCAGATCGCGGCCAGCGAAGTCCTTACCGAGGCTCAATCGGCCCTTCTCGTCAACCTTCTTGATCTTTCCGTTGGGCACGAGAGCCCCTCCTTCGCCGCTGGTGGGAAAATCCCACTTTAGCGAATGAACTGCTCCAGTTCCAATGCTCCGAGTCCCCATACGCCTCATAGGGGCCCTCGGGCATAGACTCGCCCCCATGAAGGCAGTCGTTACACCCGGAGACGGGTCACTCACCATTGAGGAGCGCGAAGCTCCAACTCCCGGCCCTGGCGAAGTGCTCGTCGCCGTCAAGGCCGCGGGCCTCAACGGAGCCGACAGGCTTCAGCGTGCTGGTTTCTACCCAGCACCTCCCGGCGCACCAGCTGACATCCCAGGCCTTGAGCTTGCTGGTGAGGTCGCGGGCCTCGGCGAGGGAGTTACTGAGTTTGCTGAAGGCGACCGCGTCATGGCAATCGTCGCCGGTGGCGGGCAGGCAGAGTTCTGCACCGTCCACGCTTCACACCTGCTGGCAGTTCCAGACAATGTCGATTGGGCACAGGCCGGCGGCTTTGCTGAGACCTTCACCACCGCGTACGACGCAATCGTCTCCCAAGCTGGGATCAAGGCTGGCGAGAGCCTGCTCGTAACGGGCGGCGCTGGCGGTGTCGGTACCGCAGCTATTCAGATCGCAAAGGCTATGGGCGCAGAGGCAGTCGCAAGCGTCCGTAACGAAGGCCTGCGCGACCAAGTTGCCGCGCTTGGCGCAACAGTCGTCGCGCCTGGTGAGGAGAAGGAAGCCGGCCCATTTGACGTCGTACTCGAACTCGTCGGCGCTCCCAACATCCCGGACAACCTCTCCATGCTCAACACCGACGGCCGCATCGTCGTGATCGGAGTTGGCGCTGGCGCCAAGACTGAGGTCAACCTTCTCCTCGTAATGGCCAAGCGGGCGAAGCTGATGGGGTCAACTCTCCGCGCGCGTTCAGTTGAAGAGAAGGCCTGCGTCGCCGCAGGCGTGCGCAACGACCTCCTGCCACTCCTCGCCTCGGGCGAGCTCACTGTGCCAGTCGAAGCAACCTTCAGCCTTGATGACGCAGACGCCGGCTACACCCGCTTTGAAGCAGGCGCCAAGCTCGGCAAGATCGTCCTGACCGTCTGACGCCTAGTAAGGCGGAAGGTTGGACCACCACGTTCCGAGTTCACGGAACGCAGTCCAGAAGGCCTTCTTGTCGGCCTCGTCATCAAGTGACGCGTCAATGTCCGGCACGGTCAGCACATCGCGGTTAGGGGTGAGCCTCTGGATTACTCCAGGCTCCCAGCGCACCTCCTCCGCGAGTGGCAGACCAAGTTCATTAACTGTGTTGACAACTTCCTCGCCCATCAGGACAAGAATCTTTGGGCGCACGATTTCGATCTCTTCAGCGAGGCGTGCGATGCAGTCTGGGTCGGCGAGGCTTGGGTCGCTGACGGGGCACTTGATTACCAGGGTGCCGTAGACGGCGAGAGGATCAATGTCCAGCCGCTTGAGCGACTTCATCAGAGCATTGCCTGCGCGGCCGTAGAAGGCGACTCCTTCCTCAATCTCTGAGGAGCGGGGTGCGTGCTTAACGAGCATGATGTCCGCCTGCGGGTGGCCCGAGCCAAGGACTGGGCTCATGCTGCCGCGCGGGCAGCTGTTGCAGTCGCGCAGGTCATGTGCGAACTGGTTCAGTTCGCGGATTGCACGCTCAAGGTACTTCTCGCGGATTTGGTCGTCGGTAATCGGCACCGGTTGGGGTTTGGACGCGCGGGTGTCCGGCTCCTGCCCCTGCATCAGGATTTGCGTGCGGCCTTCCTCACACGACGCTTCCTACTCGCCACCCGTGCAGATGCCGGAGTTGCCTTTGTTTGCAGGAACTTCAGGGCCTGAACGAAGAACAATGAGCTTGGTGTCTTTGTTATGTCAGCTTGCCTCAATGACTCTAAAAACTCTTCAGGGCCGTCAAAGTCGCGCATTCTGATTCGGACCGATCCAAGTCCTTGAGCGACATGTGAGTCGGACCCTGCGCCAGCTGGCAGGCGGTACTTGGCTGCAAAGCGCACAGCCTCCTCGTTGAACTCGCCAACTGCGATGCGAGCGTTGTAGACCTCAAGCGCGTCGATGTCTTCGAGGTGGGCAAGCAGGTGTTCGTAGTCGGGCACGCTGTGCATCCGGTCGAACGGGTGCGGCACATAGGCAAGGCCACCCTGCTCGTGGATTGCGTCAAGTGTTTCCTTCAGCGTCATTCCTGGCGGGATCCGCTTGTCGATGAAGAGGCCGATCACCTCACCCTGGTCTGCCGTCTTGATTTCTTCGGAGACGATGATCTTGATTCCGCTGGCCTTGGCCGCAGCGTCGTGCGCGCCACTTACCTCGTTGTGGTCGGTAACTGCGATGGCTCCCAGTCCCTTGGCGCGAGCTTCAGCCAGCAGCACCTCAACTGGCGTTGCGCAGTCGTAGGAGTGATCGGTGTGCATGTGGAGGTCCACATCAATCAGCGGCCGGTTGGCAATGCGCGCTGCGATGTCTGGCCGGGCGCGAGTGTCATGCCTGCGGCTAACTAGCTCCGCGCAGACCGACTCAACCTTGTCGAGCAGGACCTTCGGCTCAATCCGAGCGCGCACACCCGAGGCCTCGGCTCGCCAGCTCTGAGCCTTGCGCTCATCTGTAAGGACTGTCGAGAGCTGGGCGGCGAGGGTCTGATGGTCACCAGGAGTGTAGGCAGGCCCGACGCGGCCATCCTCAAGCAGCAGCTCGTGAACTGGCCCGGTCGTGGCGACGGGGATTGCTCCAGCGGCGACAGCTCCAAGGACTCCAACTGGCCGTTGGTGAGTCGCCGTGCCACCAACGACAACGATGTCAGCCCCGGTGATGAAGTCCTGCTCGTCACCTGGTGAGACTTCGACGATCTCAACGCGGCCCAAAATGTCCTTGCCGATCTGGGCTGGCGGTGGTGAGCCTGGTTGGACTCCAATGCGAGCAACCCACTCAAGGTCGTGGATCTGGCGCAGGGCGCGAAGGGTGGTGCGGACTGTGCCGCGCTCGCTCCCGGCGAGCTGTGCGATCTGCGCAACGGGGTTGTGCGGCGCGGCATGGACTTCCATCGCTGGCAGAGCAACGGTTGCGCCAGCTGGTGCTGCAGCTTGGATGGCCGGCACTGCAGTCGCCCAATCTGCGAGGCAGGCATCAAGCCTTCCATAGACGGCACTGCCCACCCGCTTGCCAAGACCTGACTCGGAGAAGTGAGGGTCGGGGCGGTGGAAGTGGCCAATGTTCAGTGCGCGGCTGAAGCGAAGGCCAGCGCCGGGCACGGAGCCAGGCAGTGGGTCGTGAAGGTGGACTACATCCAGCTCAAGTGCTTCAAGGGCATCCTCAACAGCGCGTGTGGCGCCAGCTGGAAGGGAGCGACGCGAGCGACCGGTCAGGGGGAGCGCTTCGCCGACTGGGATTACAACTGGCTTAGCACCTGGCTTAGGCAGGACCGACTCGGGATCCTTGCCGGCCTGTGCGATCAACCTGCGGCCGGCTGCAGCGTCACCACTGCCCGTGCCAGGGGCGAGGACGACAACTCGGTGGCCGCGTTCAGCCAGCCCTTCGGCCAGTAGGCGCACCTGCCCAGCGATGTGGCCCGGGTCGTTCCACGGGACTGGCGAGACATGCGCGATGGCGAGAGGTTCACTCACTGTCTCCAAGGATACCCCCATAAAAAAGGCGGGCCCCGTAGGACCCGCCTTAGTCAATCTTGGTGGCTAGTAGCCAGTTACTTCTTGGCTGCAGCCTTCTTGCGAGGAGCTGGCTTTGCAGCTGTCTTCTTCGCAACAGGCTTGCGGGCTGCGGGCTTAGCTGCGGCCTTGGCCGGAGCCTTCTTAGCTGCAGGCTTGCGGGCTGCTGGCTTTGCAGCTGCCTTGCGTGCCTTCGGCTTGCCCTTGTACTTGGCGATGAACTTCTCCGTGTCCTCACGCGCGAGTGCGTCAGGGCGCTGATTCTGTGGTGACTTCATCAGGTACGAGGACGGACCATCAAGCTGGCCGCCAACACCGTTGTTCAGTGCGAGCTTGCAGCAACGGACAGCGTCAATGACAATGCCTGCTGAGTTTGGCGAGTCCCAAACCTCAAGCTTCAGCTCAACATTGAGCGGCACGTCACCGAAGGCTTGGCCTTCAACGCGAATGTGTGCCCACTTGCGGTCGGTAAGCCACGGCACATAGTCCGATGGGCCGATGTACACATCGTCAGCTGGAAGCTTGTGCTCCATGATCGATGTAACAGCGTTCGTCTTGCTGATCTTCTTCGACTCGAGGCGCTCGCGCTCAAGCATGTTGAAGAAGTCCATGTTGCCGCCGACGTTCAGCTGCGACGTCTTGACCATCTTCACGCCACGCTCGCCGAACAGGCGGGCAAGGGTGCGGTGGACGATCGTTGCGCCAACTTGGCTCTTGATGTCGTCGCCAACGATTGGCAGGCCGGCCTTCTCGAAGCGCTTGCTCCAGTAGGGCTCGCGTGCGATGAACACTGGGATGCAGTTAACGAAACCGCAGCCAGCTTCAAGCACTTGCTCGACGTACCACTTGGTTGCGTCCTCACTGCCTACTGGCAGGTAGGAGACGACAACGTCGGTCTTTGTGTCCTTGAGGATCTTGACGATGTCAACTGTCTCGCCTGGAGCCTTCGTGATGCGCTGCTTGAGGTACTTGCCGAGACCGTCGTGGGTCATGCCGCGCTGAACTGTCACGCCGAGGTTCTTTGGCACCTTGGCGAACTTCATCGTGTTGTTCTGGCCTGACCAGATTGCCTGCCCGAGGTCCTTACCGACCTTCTGGGAGTCAATGTCGAATGCTGCGCTGAACTCGATGTCACCAACGTGGTAACCGCCGAGGTCGACGTGCATCAGACCAGGTACGTCTGACTTAGCGTCAGCGTTGCGGTAGTACTCAACGCCTTGCACGAATGCGCTCGCGCAGTTGCCGACGCCGATGATTGCTACCCGGACCTTGTCCTTCTGGTAGCGAGATGAATTTGAATTGCGATTGCCGTTATTGGGCGGGGTCACAGTGGTATTACCTCCTATGGAGTGACCTGCTGTGGGACTCCACAGCGGACACGGAGGCTACACCTAGTCGCTGCCGTTTTCCCGATTGAGAGCGTTCCGTACATGTGAGATGCGCTGACCGGTCGTCACAAAGGACAGTGCGGCGAGTACATAAACGGAAGGAGCGAGCAGTTCAAAGTCGAAAAGTCCTGCGCCCTTTGCGAACAGAAGGCCTGCCGCCATGATCACAACTCGCACTGGCCTGGTTGCGATTCCGACCTTGCACTCCACGCCCAAGGCCTCAGCGCGGGCGCGCGTGTAGGAGACCATCAGGCTCAACAACACGGCGAGCATGCAGGCAGCAACAGCAGCCTCGTCACCGCGCGAGGCGAAGTAGGCGGCAACTGCTGTCAGGACGATCCCCTCTTCAATCCGGTCAAGCGTGCTGTCAAGGAAGGCGCCAAAGGGTGTGCCCTTGCCTGACATGCGTGAGTAGCGGCCGTCGAGTGTGTCCATCACCGAGCCGACGATGAATGCAAGGCCAGCAATGAAGAACTGGCGGTCGAGAACCAGAACTGCTGCAACAACATTCAGCACAAGGCCGGTCATCGAGATTGCGTTCGGCGTCAGCCGTGACTCGATCAGGCGGTTGCGCATCATCGCGCCGAACTCGCCGGTTCCGTTAGTGCGCCCCTCGGTACTCAAGCTTCTTCAGGGGCCAGCGTCTGCTGGCGGGCGGGGGGACGAGTGGTCTCAGTGACCGGGGTGAACTTCCATCCGTCGCGCGTTTTGCCGAGCTGGCGGGCGATGGTCCAAGCGAGGCCAGCGGTGATGGCCCCGAGTACTGCGTCGAAGAGGTAGTGGTTGCCGGTAGCGACAACAACCCAGGTGACAAGCAGCGGGTAGCAAAGCCAAAGTCGCTTGGCCCAAGTGCGGTTAACGAGCTTGCTTAGGGAGAGTCCAACAAGAAGCGCAAAGCAGACATGCATTGAAGGCACAGCTGCGTAGAGGTTGATGAGAGCGCTGATCTTTTCGTTGTCGACGTGGGTTCCAGTTGCGATAGCGATGGTGTCGGAGAATCCCCACTCAGGCATCAGCCGCGGTGGTGCAGTCGGATAGGCCGCGTAGCCGACAAGGGCAAGGCTCATTGCGGCGAGGAACATGTTGCGCACGAAGTAGAACGACGGATTACGGCGCATGTAGATGAAGATCAGTGCGGAGAAGGTGATCAGGTAGTGGCTGTTGACATACATCCAGTCAGCGAACCCGATCATGAAGTCGCTCCCGCGCGACCATGCCTGAATGCTTGGCTCAACGAAGACATTTAGTGACTGCTCAAGGTCAATGACTTGGTTTGCGTTCCAGAAGGCTGTGCTTGCGCTGCCGTCAGCGAACCCTCGAACCAGCTGGTAACCCAAGTAACAAGCGCCAAACAGTGCGACTTGGCGCAGAGCATCAACGCCGCCTTTTGGCAACCACTTTCTATCTCCCTTGCGGGCAACAACCGCCATAACACTCGATCCTACCCCTGTTAAGGGGTTTGGGGGAACGAGGGAGCTTAGCTATTCAGTAGGCGAGCTGGAACCACTCTGTAGAGGGTCCAATCTGGTGACTTCCAAACTTCGCGAAGCCATGGTTGGCCTTCTCGCACCAGCTTTGCTTCGCCTAACGCAGCGCTGTCAATGGGGACATTGTTAGGGAGCGCAACCCACCGCACCGAAAGGCCGTCCAGCCACTTGCGGTAGGCAGCAGGGCTGATGTTGTCCCCGTTCACTGACGAGTTGCGGGCGTTGTCGAGTTGCCGCTCCCAGCCGCGGGCAATCGGGAAGGTCCTGGCGACCTCCGCTGCTTCCCAATGGCCACGGGTCCAGACGACTTCAACCCTGCCAGGCGGGCGGCCGAGTGTTTCCAGTTTCTGAACCAGCGGCGCGTAGAAGGCAGCATTGGTGGATCGGTCCGTCGCCGCTCGGTCGTTGTCAATCACCGGCGCAGCCCACTGCCAGACAAGTGCAAACGGAAGGAGTGCCATAAAGACCCGCGGGCGCGTGTTAAGCAGGACTACTGCGGCTAATGCGCCGGCGGCAAGCTGGCCAAGGCGGGCAGCATTCGAGCCAATCGGAGCGTGTATTAGGAAAGCGCCGATATTCAGCAGGAGATACAGGCCTACTGCAACCCGGACTGTTCGGCGGTTGCTTGGTGTGAGCAGGATGGCCACCGCGCAGGCAACTGCAACTGGGACGAACGCCTTCCATGAGTAAGGCTGCCAGCCGCCATCCCCCCATACGACTGAGATGACTGCGACGGGAAGTAGCGCGAGCACGGCTGTGGTGACTCCGTCTCGGTCAAGCCGAGCGAAAGCACACAGGGCAAGGAACAGGGCCGAGACAGGGCTGACTAGCGCTGTCAGGATTGCCAGCGGTGCCCACCAGTACCACTGCCTTCCGCGCATCAAGCAGGCAAGGCACGCTGCTGCCGCTGCAATTCCCATCAGGTACGTAGTGCGGCCAGACCAAAGAGCTGCCAGCGCTCCGAGCGACAGCAGGATGCTGGCGACTATCGCCTCGTGCCTGCCGTCAGTCGCAGACGACGCTGCCCGTGCCAAGGCCCAGGCTGCGAGGACCGCAGCAATGGCTCCGGCAAGCCAGACGCCAAGCAAGCCCCCGGCGACCGGTGACAGCACGCTGTACGGCAGCAGGTGGTGGCCTCCGTACCACTGCGGGTTCCAAGTCTGGAAGCCGTGGTCTGCGAAGTACTCGGCGCGGAATGTTTGCGCTGCCATGTCGGCAGTGTGCGGCTGGACGATCAGCCATGCAGCTGCGCCAACCAGCGCGAGGCCGACTGACCACTGCGTTGCCCGATCAGGTGCCTTCAGCCGCATTGTCGGCTGGACGCTACGCCGTCAGGAAGTCGCAGACAGTCCCAATGAGTTCTGGCTTATCAAGCCATGGCCAGTGGCCAGCGTCTGCGATGTGTTCGACGGTCGCGCCGGGCAGGGCCTGGCCGTAAGCGTCAGCGAAGCTTTTTGGAATGTAAGGGTCCTTGTCACCCCAGAGCACGAGGGCTGGGCAGGTGAGCTTGCCCAAGTCCTTGCCAGCAGCTTCAAGCACCTTGGCTGGTGCTGACCGATACAGGGCAAGGATTGCCCGCTGGGTGCCAAGGTCAAAGTGCGACATCGACTGCTCAATCAGCTCTTGAGGAAGTGGGCCCGGGGTCGCGTTTGACTCACGGCTGATCCACCTCAGCGTCCTCTTGCTGGTGAATCCCATCGCCAACTCGCCAAGGAATCGGGTCCTCCAGATCTTCGCCATGCGGTGCCACTTGTAACCGGGCAGGAATGGGACTGAGTCCATGACGACAAGGCGCTCCACCCGGTCAGGGTTGGCCTGTGCCCAAGCAAGGCCGACTCCACCCCAGTCATGGACAACAAGGCGGACCTTGTCGATGTTCTTGTAAGCGAGGAAGTCGTCAATCCACTGCGCGTAGAAGGGAATGTCGTAGGCAAGGTCACCGCGCTTTGTGGACCGCCCAAAGCCGGGAAGGTCCGGCGCGATGCCGCCGGCTACTTCAAGGAAGGGAAGCCAGTCGTCGGAGCTGGTCGGCACGCCGTGCAGCCAAAGGATTGGCGCGGCGTCTGGGTTGGCAGCTGGTGCGGTACGCCAGAAGGCTGGCATGCCGTCAACTTCACCACCGTGGTCAGTGACATTGGTCATCGTCTCTGAGGATACGGCGCAGGTAGTGTCAGCGGCCGAGTGGCCGTCTTGCTTAGGCAGGTTTTGGGATCAGGTGCAGCGTCCGCTGAAGGGAATCGTGACTGGCTTGGCGCCGAACCGCGTCAGATAAGCCGATCCGCTGTAGACGCTCTTGCAGGAGTTAGATCCCGAAAGCAAAGGCGTCGTCAGCGTCAAGCTGGCGCTCGTCATCCCCTTTGAGAAATTGAACGCCAGCGGCGCTGTGATTCCCGACCCGAATCGGGCCAACATCGCGAACCAAGTTCCGTCCGCTGGCGATCCACTGGTAATGCCTACGTACTTACTCTTGTCAGTCGGCACTTCCGGATGCCCGGAGATCATTGATGGGAGAACGACATCACGTTCACTTTGGAGTCCATTGAATGAAATGGAGCCGACTTTTCTTGTGAGATCGGCGGTCACGGTGCTCTGGCGGATCGTGAACTTGCTGCTTCTAACCGACAGAAAATTGAGACTTCCTTTGGAAGTTGCAATCTTGAGGACAGCCGTGCCTGTTCGGGAGATCTTGAGGCTGAAGCTTGCCCCGTCTACCGCTGCCGTCGCGCTACCTACGAAGGAGAAGAGTGCAGTAAAAGAAATCAATCCCGCGAGTATCTTTCTAGTCATAGGTTCCCTCCCGTCCAGCTGGTCGCTGGGTAACCGATTACCTGTGGCAGGCAGCCCCGCTGCACGAACAACCAAGCGCCTGAGCCGTCGTGCCGGAGAGTACCGTCCGGATTGAACGGCACTCGCCCCATAACCCAGTTTCCATCCTTCGTTATGTACCTCCAGTCGAACTTGGTGGTACCGGGAACGAACGAGAGCACGGGATCAGTTGGAGAGGTAGATGACCGCCATGGCTTGACATTCGCGTAGAACCAATGATCTGTGCACTCAGCGGTGTCGCGGATCGTGACCCGGTAAGCGTCGCTGCAGGCAGTGCAATTCACGTAGGAGGCAAAGTCCGTTACCGCGAAGGGCAGAACTGTTGATGACAGGCTGCAGGATGGTGTGGTTCCGCTGCCGGTTCCCTCCAGGTTTGACATGTCGATCCACGCACATTTCTGTATGTGATTGTCAGGCGCTTCAAGGTACCCGTACGCATATCCGCCAGAGGCCGAACCAACGTCAAATCGCCAACCGTCGGCCGCATTACCAATGGCAAAACTCTGGGGCCCTCGTCGGAACGTGGCCCAAGCCTGATGGTTTCCTCCGGGGTTCACCAAATAGATGTCGGGCATCCCGGGGAAGGTGGTCGTATAAGCGTTGGAGTTTTCGGGGGACCCGAGGCTAGTCACCAGAATCGCAGCGATGACGAGAAGTGCCCGAGTGAAACTTGCTGAACGCGAGTTTGTGTGAGTCATTCGCAGATCTTTTCAGGTTCCAGCTCCACTTTGTTAAAAGATTGTCGTCAGTTGGCTATAGAAGAACAAGCCTTCGGGCTGGTCGAGGTGGAGCGCTCGGCTCAAAGGGTTAGTGTCAGCGGCCGAGTGGCCACCAAGCAGAAGACAATCCCACGGGCAAAATGGAAGCGGCCGGACAGGGCGCGAGTTGAGCGGATCCGCCAGCGGCTGGCCGATGCCTACGGCCTTCCGCACCTCACGCCGCACCGCCTGCCGCTGGATGAGTTGATCCTCACCGTCCTCTCGCAGAGCACCAACGACAGGAACCGTGACGTCGCATACCTGCGCTTGCGGGAGCGGATGCCCGACTGGGAAACAGTTAGGGACGCGCCAAACTCTGAGGTTGAAGAGGCAATCCGGCCGGGCGGTATCTCCAAGGTCAAGTCGAAGCGAATTCAGGAGATCCTCGTCGCCCTGACTGACAACCCGCGCGAGGGCCACGAGGCTGACCCGTTCGACCTCTCTTGGATGGAGGACGCTCCACTTGACGAAGCTCGCGACTTCCTCTGCGCCCTGCCTGGCGTCGCCCGCAAGACGACGGCTTGCGTTCTTCTCTTCTCCTACGGGATTCAGGACGTGCCTGTCGACACTCACGTCGGCCGCGTCGCAACACGGCTTGGCTTGCTGCGCCCGGGCGCAAACCCGGAGGAGATGCACGATGAGATGTGCGAGCTGATGCCCGAAGGCGCAGCGCTTGAGTTCCACGTAAACCTGCTTCGTCACGGTCGCCGTATCTGTGACGCCCAGCGGCCGAAGTGCGATGAGTGCGTGCTGAACCGCATGTGCCCGGCCCGCAAGGACTTCAAGTGAAGCCAGCCCGCCTGGCTGAGCTGTCACTGCTTGGCATCACATCAGTCTGGGGCTTGACCTTTGTCGTCGTTCAGGACGCGGTGGAGCAGATGCCTGTCACTGCCTACCTCGCCTACCGCTTCGTCGCAGCTGCGCTGCTGCTCGCAGTCATCTTCCGCAAGCGGCTGAACTTGTTGACTCAGGCGGCCCTTAAGCAGGGCCTCTGGATGGGTGTGTTCCTCGCTGCCGGCTACCTCTTCCAGACCTACGGCCTGGAGGCAACCAGTGCGTCCAACGCAGGTTTCATCACAGGCCTCTTCGTGGTGATCACTCCGCTGATGGCGTGGGCGCTCAACCGCCAGTCGATCGGCTGGGTGCCATGGGCTGCTGCTGGTGTGTCAGCACTTGGACTGTTCCTGCTGTCAGGTGGCGGCAGCAGCTTCACCTTCCGCGGGGACGGCCTCGAGCTGCTCTGCGCGATCGCCTTCTCAGCCCACATCATCGCGACCAGTCGCGGCGTGAAGGCCGGGCACGATGTGATCGCGCTGGTCGTCGTTCAGCTGGGCCTCGTCGGCGTGGTCTGTACGGCGATGGCAGTCGCCGCCGGCGACCTAGTCATGCCGCACGGTGCAGGGCTGTGGGCGAACCTCGCTCTCACTTCGCTGATCACGACCGCGCTCGCCTTCGTCGTCCAGACCTGGGCGCAGAAGCATGCTGCGCCTGACCGCACCGCTCTGATCCTCGCTGGCGAGCCCGCCTTCTCCGGTTTCTTCGGTTGGTGGCTGGCCGGCGATCGCCTCGGCCTGCAGGGCTGGATCGGCGCAGCATTGATCTTCGGCGCGATCCTCGCGGTCGAAACGATCCCCCGCTTTAGGCCCCAAAGGCCCTTGCCGGAGGGGTAGCTTCGCTCCAACTCTGTGCAGAGTTTGTGCTGATTCTGCAGAGCTGACCCCACCGCGCTCCCTCGGCTTTACGTTGGCTCGGTGGCATCAAGATTCAAGGTCTCGTATCACCCTGCTGCCGCCCACGAACTGGCGCTGCTGGTGGGCGCGAGAGGCGACGTGAGGGCGGTCGTGAACGTTGTTGAGAAGCTCACTGAACTGGGTCCCAGGCTCGGGCCTCCGCATGCGGCCCAACTTAAAGGGGCTAGCGCTGCTGGCCTGTTCGAACTGAGACCACGGCGCGGGAACAGTGATTGGCGACTTATCTGCTGCCGTGCCGGCCACGGCTTCGTAGTCCTTGCAGTAACGCGGCACGCTGGCTTTGCAAAAGCGGTACTCGCGGCATCACAAAGATTGATCGAAACGGAGAGCGACACTTGAAATCTGATAACCCACAGGTTATTATTGATCGCATGGCCACATCAAAGACAGCCGGCGTGGTTAACAGCGAAGAGGTACTTCTTGGCCTTCTTGAGGCAGACCCGGAGTTCGCTGCGGAATGGCATCGTCTCGCTCCCGCCAGGGCCGTCTCCTTTGCCCTGATCCACTACCGGCACGACCGTGGCCTTACGCAGCGTGACTTGGCGAAACAGCTTGGCGTTTCGCAGCCACGAGTCGCCGACCTTGAATCGGGTGAAAAGAGCCCGAAAATTGAAACGCTGGCAGATATCAGCGCAGCCACTGGGATCGAGTTTGCGCTCTCGACCTCTCGCGCTGGCAAGCAGTCCACTTTCCTCGCAAAGCCCATGTCCGCTGACTACTCCGCTCAGGGAGAACCGGCCGGAGCAATGGTTTCGGCGATCGCTCGACTACCTGATCAGCGCCTGTCTGATTAATGAGCGGTCAGGACCTTCTGAGATGCCGGCGAACTGCTGGTACGATAAGTGGTACCACTAGCGAGGGAGAATCCGCAATGGCAATCACGGCAAGCGAAGCGCGCAAACGGCTCTTCCCCCTGATCGAGCAGGTCAACCAAGACCGCGAGCCGGTCGAGATCACCTCGAAACGGGGCGATGCTGTCTTGATCTCGCGAGCCGAGTACGACGCCCTTCAAGAAACCGCGTACCTCCTCCGTTCACCGGCCAATGCCCGACGAATCTTCGAGAGTCTCGAGGAAGCCCGAGCCGGCAAAGCCGCCCCACGCGATCTGGCTGAGTGAGGCTCGTCTTTACCAGCCAGGCTTGGGAGGACTATCTCCACTGGCAGGCTGCCGATCGGGCGAAGCTGAAGCGCATCAACAGCCTGACCGAAGCGACCCTGCGCGATCCATCTGTCGGGATCGGTAAGCCCGAAGCTCTCAAGCACGCTCTTGCAGGGCTTTGGTCGCGGAGAATTGACTCCGAACATCGCCTCGTTTACACAGTAGTCGAGAACGACTTGGTCATTATTCAGGCCCGTTTTCACTACTGATTCAAAGCCTTGACAAATGGACCTTAATGAGGGATTGTCTCGACTTCATGTTTGTAACCCTTAAGGCTGTGCGAAAAGTAGTGGTTCCATTCAGCGCCCTTGCGGTGACTCTAAGCCTGTGGGCTGCTGGTTCAGCTAGCGCCGCAGTTGATGGCGCGAGTGTCACAGTTAAGGTGAAGAAATCCGGCCAAGCTACCTTCACTGCTAACACCGTAAAGGGGCGTCTTTCAGGCGTTTCGTTTAGAAGCTCATCTCTTCGAGTTAATCAGGCAGCGGTCACATCGCTGCTCGGAACCACCATTGGAAGCATCTCATTTACCGGAGGTGCCCCTACCATCAGTGTTGGCCTTCCATTGTTCACTCAAAAGAGCAGTCACTCGACTTACACGTGGTGGCAATCTGATCAGAGGATGGCTACCACTACTTTTGCCATGTACTTGCGGTGGGGAACCGGGGAGACTGGTCCAGTCGCCACCGGGGCTATTCCCCGTAATGTCGCCACCACCGGCTTCAGCCTAGATCTCACAGCCCCGGTAATTACGACTTCGAAGGCATGTGTTGGAGTTTTCAGCGGAACCGCTTATATAAGGCGCTCTGGTGCAAAGCCAGCTGTCGTGCCCTTCTCTGGGCGCTGCAGCTAGGCCTCGGCTAGCGGCCGACTCGTTATGGCCAAGTTCGCTGACGCCATAGATCAGTAGGGATTTGACTGTGGGACCTCACCAGATGTTCTTCAAAGGTGACTTAGGCCAGTTACGTCGGCCGTGGCTTCTGGTCGTGCTGGGACTATTCCTGTTTGGCGCTAGCTCCGCCAAGAACTTCAGACAAGTAGTGATAGTAGAGTCGCTACCGCTTGTCCTGACTTGGCTTGTGGTTTGGAACTGGCTTGTGTTCGGCCGCGCTAACGGTCGGCGGCCCATTCCGCGCCTAGCGGGGTTCTTAGGAACAACATTGGCAGCTGTCTATTTCTGCATTGGCCTACTTGTGCTCAAGCCTTTGGGAGTCGTGACTGTCGGGCTAATCGTGATGACCGTTCCGTGGATGGTCGCCTCGGATTGGAGGTACTGGACGAAGTTGCGGGATGAGGAAGGTGGGTGTACTCCCAGGCAAAGGCATTAACTGTTACCAAGGTGACTAAGCCGGTAACTGGCCGTACTCCGTGAAATCAAGCGGAGCACCCCTAATCACTTGATTGTGTCGCCCTACTGCTACAACCATCGAGGCGACCGATTTAGTGACGCGACTGATGAGGAGAAAAGGTGTTGCGGTTTTGGATAGTCCCAGCGTCTGGTGCGAGCGCGAATCGTTCAATGCGGAGGTTATGGTGAAGCGAGTTTCAGCAACTCTAATTCTGGTTCTGGCAGGCTGCGGTGGAAGCGCTTCCGCAGGCACTGCGCACGATGCTTATGTCGCCTATCGGGCGGCGGTGCAATCAAAAGACTCAAGTCGAATCTGCAAACAACTCGCAGGCAGGGCCAGCTCTAACTTGCTTCTAGTTGCAAGACGAGGTGAGGCCACTTGTAACAGCGGACTCTCGTATGAGAGGGAGCTCAGGTGGTCGAACTTGATTGATACTCAGCAGTGGTCAGCTATCTGTAGCGACGAGTTCTATCTCAGGTGGGATTTGAGGCTCAATAGTCGGGCGGCTCCGCTGAGCCAATCACGCTGCGCTTATCTGGTCAAGATGAACGCAGTGGAATATGGAAAAGAGACGTTTGCAGAGGCCCTCGCGACCGACAAGATTTGGGGCGTCTTGGATACCCAGGTTGCGCGAGAGAAGGTTTCCGGCAGCGTTGCGAGTGTGTTCCTGTCGCGGTCACTGCGAGCCCCTCTGTTAGGGCATCCGCCCAGGCCAATTCCATTCATCAAGAAAGTCATTCTGACTAAGCAAGACGGCCGGTGGCAGGTCTCAGACGTTAGTTACTGATGTTCCATTCTCTCGGAACAATCAGCTAGCGATTTCCAGCGTTACCCTGCTCACGTGAGGCCATAACCCCTTGCCCGAGGGGTAAATCGCCATTTTTCAACTTTTCCGGAGAGCCGGAAAAGATCTGCTACGCTGAGACTCAGATTTGATAAGCGCAGTTGCATCAACCAATACCGGAAAGTAGAAGGAACACATGGGAAAGACCATTGGAATTGACCTCGGCACAACCAACTCGTGCATGGCGATCCTTGAGGGCGGCGAGCCCACAGTTATCGAAAGCAGCGAGGGTGGCCGCACAACCCCGTCAGTCGTCGCATTCACTGACGGCGACGAGCGCCTTGTCGGCACAGTCGCCAAGCGCCAAGCAGTAACCAACCCGACCAACACCGTTTTCTCGATCAAGCGCTTCATGGGCCGCAAGGAGGCCGAAGTGAAGGACGAGGAAGCGATCGTGCCTTACAAGGTGATCGCTGGATCAGGCGGCGACGCCCGCGTTGAAGTCTCACAGGGTGAGTTCTCGCCACCTGAGGTCAGCGCGATGATCCTCCAGAAGCTCAAGAGCGACGCTGAGGCCTACCTTGGCCAGGAAGTCGACGGAGCGGTAATCACCGTTCCCGCCTACTTCAACGATGACCAGCGCCAGGCAACTAAGGACGCAGGCAAGATCGCCGGCCTTGAGGTCAAGCGCATCATCAACGAGCCAACCGCAGCAGCACTCGCCTATGGCCTCGACAAGGAAGCTGACCAGACGATCCTCGTATTCGACCTCGGCGGCGGCACCTTCGACGTGTCCGTGCTTGAGATCGGCGACGGCGTCTTCGAAGTCAAGTCAACCGCTGGTGACAACCACCTCGGCGGCGACAACTTCGACAAGGCAATCGTTGACTGGCTCGTGTCCGAGTTCAAGAAGGACCAGGGCATCGACCTCTCAACTGACCCAATGGCACTCCAGCGCCTCTATGAAGCGTCGGAGAAGGCAAAGATCGAGCTCTCCACAACTCAGGAAGCTCAGATCAACTTGCCGTTCGTCACAGCTGACGCATCAGGCCCTAAGCACCTGGACACTCGCCTCTCACGGGCGAAGTTCACTGAGCTTGTATCCGGCCTGCTTGAGCGCCTTGACGGCCCAGTCCGCCAGGCACTCGACGACGCAAAGGGCAAGGGCGTAACCGACGTTGAGCACGTCGTCCTCGTCGGCGGCATGACCCGCATGCCATCAGTGCAGGACCGCGTTAAGGAACTCACCGGCAAGGAGCCACACCGTGGCGTCAACCCGGATGAGGTCGTCGCAGTCGGCGCAGCAATTCAGGCCGGTGTTCTGGAAGGTGACGTCAAGGACGTCCTCCTTCTCGACGTCACCCCGCTGACCCTCGGCATTGAGACCAAGGGTGGCGTGATGACTCGCCTGATCGAGCGCAACACGACGATTCCAACCCGCAAGGCCGAGGTCTTCTCAACAGCTGAAGACAACCAGCCCTCAGTTGAGATCCACGTCCTCCAGGGTGAGCGCGAGATGGCCAGTGGCAACAAGTCACTGGGCAAGTTCCAGCTGACCGGCATCCCACCGGCACCGCGTGGCGTGCCACAGGTTGAAGTCGCATTCGACATCAACGCTGACGGCATCCTCAACGTGTCCGCGAAGGATCTGGGCACCGGCAAGGAGCAGAAGATCGAGATCAAGGCTGGCTCTGGCCTCTCGGATGAAGAGATCAAGAAGATGGTCTCCGACGCTGAGTCGCACGCTGACGATGACCGCAAGGCACGTGAGCTCGCAGAAGCCAGGAACCTCGGCGAGAACGCTGCCTACCAGGCAGAGCGTCAGCTCACCGACCTTGGCGACCAAGTCGACGAAGCCTCCAAGAAGGAAATCGAGGATGCGATCACCGCAGTCCGCGAAGTCCTCGAAGGCGACGACAAGGACGCGATCGAAGCTCGCGCCAATGAACTCAACCAGGCATTCCACAAGGTCAGCGAGGCCGTCTACCAGAAGGCACAGGCCGAGCAGGCCGCTGCCGGTGGTGACGCTGCTGGCGAAGGTGCGCCTGCCGGAGGCTCCGGTGACGACGAGGAGATCGTTGACGCCGAAGTCGTAGACGAGGGCTAATCACCTTGTTCCCGGAAGACGACATCAACACTCCGGCCGGGACTGACCCGGTCGGGGAGTCACCTGAAGCTGCTGAGGAAACGGTCCTTGAGCCTGAAGCCGTTGAGGCTGAGGCAGCTGCTGAGCAAGTCGAGGAAGACCTCGACGAGCTGACGGTTGCCCACCGCAAGGCGAGCGAGTACCTAGAGCTTGCCCAGCGCACCCAGGCTGACTTCGAGAACTACCGGAAGCGTGCCTCACGCGATGCTGCGGCTGCCGAGGAGCGTGGCGTTGCCAAGCTCGCGCGGGAGATCATCTCTGCACTCGACAACCTTGACCTCTCGTTGGACGCACTCGCAGTCCAAGGTGTTGAGGAGTCAAACGTCAAGGGCTTCCAGCTGATCCGCGACGAACTCCGCAACGGGCTTGCCCGTGCCGGAGTAACAGTTGACAACCCAAAGGGTGAAGCGTTCGACCCTCAGCGCCATGAGGCGATCGCACAGGTCGTCATTGAAGGTGCAGAGCCAAACTCTGTTGTTGAGGTTCACCAGGTCGGGTACTTGCTTGGCGACACGGTGATCCGGGCCGCCAAGGTCGCTGTCGCAGGACAGGGATAGGAGCAGCCTGATGGCCGACCACTACGAAACTCTCGGGGTGGACAAGTCGGCATCGGCGGAGGAGATCAAGAAGTCCTACCGCCGACTGGCCCGCAAGTACCACCCAGACCAAAACCCAGACGACCCTGCAGCCGAGGCTCGCTTCAAGGAGATCTCTCAGGCGTACGACACGCTTGGTGACCCTGAGAAGCGCAAGTCCTACGACCGCGGTGGCAGCAACCCGTTCTCAGGTGGTGGCTTTGACCCATCCCAGTTCGGCGGGTTCGGCGACGTGTTTTCAAACATCTTTGGCGGCGGGCAGCCCGGAGGCCGTGGTGGCCGTGCGGCTGGCCCACGCCGTGGCCGCGACCTTGAAACAGAGACAACCGTTTCGTTCGACACTGCAGTCCGCGGTGGCGAGGTAAGGATCAGCGTCAACGCAAGCGAAGTCTGTGACGGCTGTGGTGGCAGCGGTGCCAAGCGCGGTAGTCAGCCACAGGCCTGCTCCGCATGCGGTGGGACAGGCAACCAATCACAGGGCAATGGGATCTTCTCAATCGCACAGCCATGCGGCCGCTGTGGCGGCTCGGGCAGCGTCATCACCGACCCCTGTCCGACCTGCGCTGGCACCGGCACGCGCAGCCGTACCCGGAACATGCGAGTGAAGATCCCAGCTGGAGTTAAGTCCGGCAGCAGGATCCGCCTTGCTGGCAAGGGTGAGGCCGGTGTGCGCGGCGGTGAAGCCGGTGACCTCTATGTAGTCACGCGTGTTGCCGACTCACCGATCTTCAAGCGCAAGGGCGACAACCTTGAGGTTGAAGTTCCGCTGACAGTCCCCGAGGCAATGCTTGGCGCCAAGGTTGAAGTACCCACCCTGGACGGCAAGACAAAGTTGAAGGTGCCCGCTGGCACAACCCACGGCACAGTCCAACGCCTTCGCGACGCTGGCCCCCGGAAGCTGAAGGGCAAGGGCCGCGGCGACCTTCACTACCGCTTCATCATTGATGTTCCCAAGGATCTGAGTAAGGACCAGAAGGCAGCTGCTGAGGCGCTCGCCGAGACTCTCAAAGACAACCCACGCGAGGACCTTCTTGAGAAGGCCGGGGGTGAAACGCGATGACTCACATCCGTCGCACCAGAGTCGAAATCACCCAGGACCCGCAGCGTGGCGTCTACATGATCAGCGTCGCAGCTGACATGGCAGGCATGCACCCGCAGACCCTGCGCGCTTACGAGTCAAAGGGTTTGATCGAGCCAGGCCGCTCAGCCAAGGGCACGCGTCTCTACAGCCAAGCTGATGTTGAGCGCCTGCTTCGCATTCAGGAAATGACAGCTGAGCTGGGCCTCAACCTCGCTGGCGTAGCCCAAGTCCTCGCGCTTGAGGACCGGCTTGAGAAGGCACGCGCAAAGACTGAGGCAATGGAAGCCCGCGCACACGAACTTGAAGTTGAAGTCGCACGCCTTGAAGCACTCCGCCGCGAGCTGCGAGCGGAGATCGTCCCTTGGCAGGCCGGGGGCCTTCCCGCCCGCCGCGTGGATGTCGAGCCCATAAAACCTGAACGCATCAGCGTGGAACGGGCACAGTCAAACCAGTAACTCGAGTTAGGAGCCGCAAGTGAGAATCGACAGATTCACCATCAAGTCCCAGGAGGCACTCGAAGCCGCCCAGCGGCTTGCAGCCTCCAACCACAACCCTGAAACAACTGACGCACACCTTTTGCTCGTAATGCTCGAGCAGGAAGGCAGCATCGTCGACCCTGTCCTTCGCAAGGTTGGCGCTGACCCGGAGACTCTTCGCCGCGCAGCAAGTGACGCTGTCTCCAATGCGCCCACGATCAGCGGTGAGGCGCAGGAACCAGTGCCATCCAAGGCACTGATCGACGCGATGCGCCGTGCTGAGGACAGCTCAACCGCAATGGGTGACGCCTACATCAGCACCGAGCACATCCTTATCGGCATGGCAGAAGGTGACTCGCCCACAGCCAAGGCCCTGTCAGGCAGTGGCGCCTCAGGCGAGTCGCTGCGCGCTGCGGTCACCGATGTTCGTGGCCCGCACAAGGTCACCGACCAGAACCCAGAGGAGAAGTTCGAGGCCCTGCGCCAATACGGCCAGGACCTCACTGACCTAGCGCGTGAGGGCAAGCTCGACCCCGTGATTGGCCGCGACGACGAGATCCGCCGCGCAATTCAAGTCCTCTCCCGCAGGACGAAGAACAATCCAGTCTTGATCGGCGAGCCGGGCGTAGGTAAGACCGCTATCGCGGAAGGCCTCGCCTCGCGGATCGTCAGTGACGATGTTCCAGAGGGGTTGAAGGGCCGCAAGGTGATCGCCTTGGACATGGGGTCGTTGATCGCCGGTGCCAAGTACCGCGGTGAGTTTGAGGACAGGCTCAAAGCAGTCCTCGCCGAGGTCTCCGCTGCAGCAGGCCAAGTGATCCTCTTCATTGACGAGCTCCACACCATCGTCGGCGCTGGCGGTGCCGAAGGTGCTGTTGATGCAGCCAACTTGTTGAAGCCAATGCTTGCCCGCGGCGAGCTGCGCGCAATCGGTGCAACCACTTTGGACGAGTACCGCAAACACATCGAAAAGGACCCTGCCTTGGAGCGCCGCTTCCAGCCGGTGTTCGTGGGAGAGCCATCCGTGGAGGCAACAATCGCGATCCTGCGTGGCCTCAAGGACCGCTACCAAGTCCACCACGACGTGATGATCCAAGACGACGCCCTGATCGCCGCTGCGACCCTCTCGCACAGGTACATCGCCGACCGATTCCTCCCAGACAAGGCCATCGACCTTGTTGACGAGGCAGCAAGCCGCCTGCGGATCGAGATTGATTCAAAGCCGACTGAGATTGACGCAGTCGACCGCCGCATCATGCAGCTGGAGATCGAACTCCAAGCGATGGAGAAGGAGACCGACGCCGCCGTTGTCGAGCGTCGCTCAGGCATTGAGCGTGACCTCGCCGACCTTCGCGAAGAGGCTGACGCGATGACGATGCAGTGGCAGGCTGAGAAGGACGCCTTGAACGCTGTCGCCGATGTGCAGCGCGATCTTGAGGCTGCCCGTGGTGAGGCTGACCGGGCAGAGCGGGACAGTGACTTGCAACGCGCAGCCGAGCTCCGCTACGGCGTCATCCCGGATCTTGAGAAGGAGCTGGAAGAGGCAGAGAACGCTGACCGCGGCGAGGCACGGTTCCTCAAGGAGGTTGTTGACGCCGAGGACATCGCCGAGGTTGTCGCGCGCTGGACTGGGATCCCAGTGGACCGCATGCTTGAAGGTGAAGCAGAGAAACTCCTCCACCTTGAGGAGCGTCTGCACGAGCGAGTGATTGGTCAGGACGAAGCTGTTGACGCAATCTCAAACGCTTTGCGCCGTTCGCGGTCAGGCCTTCAGGACCCAGACCGGCCGATCGGCACGTTCCTGTTCCTTGGGCCTACTGGTGTGGGTAAGACCGAGCTTGCGCGCGCGGTTGCTGAGCTGATGTTCGACAGCCAAGAGGCAATGGTGCGCATTGACATGTCTGAGTACATGGAGAAGCACGCTGTTAGCCGCCTTGTTGGTGCGCCTCCTGGCTATGTCGGCTACGAAGAGGGTGGCCAGCTGACCGAAGCTGTGCGCAGACGGCCCTACTCAGTCGTCCTGCTTGACGAGGTGGAGAAGGCTCACATTGACGTGTTCAACATCCTCTTGCAGGTGATGGATGACGGCCGCCTCACCGACGGCCAGGGCCGCACAGTGGACTTCACCAATGTGGTCTTGATCATGACTTCGAACATCCCCGGTGGTCGCATGGGCGCTGAGGAGCACTTCCGCCCCGAGTTCATCAACCGGCTTGACGACATTGTTGAGTTCGCCCGCCTTGAGCGCGACCAGATCGGTGCGATCGTCAACATCCAAATCGCTCGCGTCGCCAAGCGCCTTGAGGAGCGCGGTGTGACATTGGAGTTGACTGACGACGCCCGGGAGTTGATTGGCGACCTTGGCTACGACCCTGCGTACGGAGCGCGGCCACTCAAGCGCACCATTCAGCGTGAGGTCACCGACCGGCTGGCGAAGCTCAGCCTGGCTGGTGAGCTCCCAGAAGGCTCAACCGCTCTGGTTGAGCGTGACGGCGAGCAGATTGTGGTTAAGGGCGTGACTTAGCCAAAGCGCCAGGAAGCTCCGCTTGGTTTGACTGCAATCGGCATCACTCCGCAGGCTTCCCGGTTGAATATGGGGAGTGAATGGTTCTCATTTCAAAATGGTCCGAGCATTCGCCACTACTGCTCTCGTAGCCTTAATAGCCTCAGGTCTGATGCTCGCGACCGTGGCCGAGGGTGCCACCAAGCGCGCCGTCCCCCAAGGCTGGGTCGGCGTCAACGATGATCCTTGGGACAGGTCCTTAACGGGAGTTGACTTCTACCGGGGCGCCAACAACGAGCTTGACCGCATGGTTGCTTCTGGAATCGAGGCTGTCAGGTTCCCGATCTATTGGTTTCGGATTCAGCCCTATCGGAGCATTGACTCCTGCCTAGCGGACCCGACCCCTTCAGTCGATTGTTCCCAGCTCACCCTTGACCCTGCTGACCGGTCAGCCGCTCCTTATAACTGGTCCTCGCTGGATTCCTGGGTTGTCGCCGCCGCAGCGCGTCGAATCAAATTGATGCCGACGCTGTTGGGTGCCCCGCTGTGGGCAGCAAGCAGCGTTTACCCGCCTCGCTCCTCTTACAACCCACTGAGCAAGTTGGAGATGCCGATCCCGGCTGACAACTCCCAGTTCGCAAGGTTTGCGGCAGTCCTGGCGCAGCGTTACGGGACGAACGGATCGCTCTGGTTGGCCAAACCGGAAGCATTTAAGAAGCCGATCACCCAATGGCAGATTTGGAACGAGCCTGACCGCAGAGAGGATTGGCCGCGGCACCTCGCTGACTGCGTGCCAGAGCTGGCCCAGAGGTCTTCACCCTCACGTTGCCCGGCCGTCAGCTTCAAGGTCAGGCCATCCGACCGGAAGGCGACCAGATTCGACCTTCCGAACCAGACGGACGCGCAGATGGACGCGCTCAGCAGCGACCCTCTGGTGTGGCCAGGCATTCGCAAGGCGCTCGCAGCAAAGAAGCTGACCCAACTTGGCTGGGCTCCGTCGTTCATCCAGTTGCTCAAGAGCACGCGCGCTGCGATCAAAGCCGCTGACCCCAAGGCCGCCGTGATCATGCCCGGGCTGATGAGCAGCACTGCGCCGGAGTTAGGCCGCGTCTACCGTGCTGGGGGTAGAGGCTTGTTTGACGCTGTTTCAGCAAACATCTTCCTGCCCGCGACAAAGGCGGTAGCGGCTGCCATGGCCTTCAGGCGGACAGCCTCTGCGTACGGCGACAGATCAATGCCGATCTATGTAGCTGAGTTCGCATGGGCTTCCGGGCCTGATTTGGTTGCCCCGAACCAATCGATGTCTTCAATAGTTAATGACCGGAAGGGGCAGGCAAGCCAGCTGGCAGCGTCACTTAGGGCTTTTGCTGGGCCTGGGTACCCGGACAAGATCTCGGGCGTGTTTTGGTATCGCTGGGTAAGTGGTGATAGGAACACTGAGGATGTCTGGGATTGGACCGGACTGAACAGTTACGACGGCACTGCTGGCACTCTCCCGACTCCAAAGCCTGCGTTGGGGGCGTTCAGGGCAACGGCACTTAAGTTGGAGGGCTGTTTAGGAAAACTGACGGCCACTACATGCCGCAAGTAGCTCCGTTCTGAAGCGATTGGTAGTGGTGGGGGTTCTATTCCAGCCCAGAGTCCACTAGGGCAACCTCGCCTGCCGGGCCTCTGTGCGGTAGAAACATGGAAAGGGAATATCCCGACACCAACCGGAGGTGGCCACATGCCGACTTTCATCATGCTCTCCAAGCTCAACCCAGAGGGCGTCCAGACAATCAAGAGCAACCCGCAGCGGATCAAGGAAGTCAACTCTGAGATCGAAGCTCTCGGCGCAACCGTTACAGCCCAGTGGGCAGTGCTCGGTCGCTACGACTTCGTGAACATCATTGAGGCCCCTGACGAAAAGGTCATGGCACGCGTTTCACTTGAGCTCGGCTCACGCGGCACAGCGTCCTACGAAACTCTCTCCGGCATTCCAATCGACGACTTCATCGCGTCGATCTAGCTAGAAGGGGCAGCGAGCGGGTGCACTTGCACCCGCTTTGCGCAGAGCAGTAAAGAACTAGCCGCGCTTTCCATGAGGAAGTGTGCACATTCAACCTGCCCTCGATTAGCCGTGCCATTTTGGTCCAATGGGCACCAGGGCCGATCAGCACCGTTATTATGCAGGTATGAAGCGCACAACTATTGCAATCACTGATGAATTAGCTATTGCCCTCGAGGCTGAAGCTCAACGCCGAGGTGAATCCGTTTCAGCCATCGTCCGCGAGGCGCTTGAGGAGCACCTGCCCGCAAGTGCGCGAAACCGGCGGGCACTTCCGTTCGCAGCAGTTGGATCAAGCGGCGACGGCCCGAGCGATGTTGCTTCGAACATCGACGAATATCTTGAAAAGTACGGTTACGGTGAACCTCGCGGTACTTGACACAGGCCCGCTGGTGGCAGCCGCGGATACAGATGACGCGCGGCACGCTGACTGCCTTGCAGTGCTTTCTCGACCTGACTTGATTCCTGTCATTCCAGGAATGGCCCTAGGGGAGGCTGCCTATCTCGTGGGGAAGAAACTTGGTGCTGCTGCAGAGGCCAAGTTTCTCGCTGGAGTCGCCATCTTTCGAGTTGATGCACCGAGGCCAGATGACCTCGCTCGCATGGCGGAGCTAGTGGACCAATACTCCGACTTCCCACTAGGCGGCACCGACGCCTCAGTAGTCGCCCTTGCCGAAAGACTCAATGTGACGACGATCGTGACTCTTGACCGCAGGCACTTCAGCGCGATCAAGCCCAAGCATGTTGAGTCGTTTGAGCTGCTGCCTTGACCCTGACCAGTCACCAGCAAACCGCGTGATCCGATAGAACCGACATGAGACAAGCGATGTCAGAGACAGGAGCAGGACGATGCCAAGAGTTCTAGTCGCAGGTGGAGGTGGGCGCGAGCACGCGATCGTGCGCGCACTGCTCCGTTCCCCACAGAACCCTGAGGTGATCTGCGCGCCCGGTAACGCTGGAATCGCAGCTGACGCTGAGGTTGTGAACATCAAAGCTGACGACGTACCTGCCCTCGTCTCACTCGCACAGGAGCGCGAAGTTGACCTTGTCGTCGCGGGCCCTGAGGCCCCGCTAGTCGCCGGCCTTGTTGACGCTTGTCGCGAAGCCGGGATTCCATGCTTCGGCCCAGTCCAGGAGGCGGCGCGCCTTGAAGGCTCAAAGGCGCACAGCAAGGAAGTGATGATCGCCTCGGGCGTACCAACCGCTGCCTACGCGGAAGTCACCAGCGTTGAGGACGGCCTTGAAGCGATCACTGGCTACCCAACAGTCATCAAGTTCGATGGCCTCGCAGCTGGCAAGGGCGTCGTAATCGCGGAGAACGAAACCCAAGCGCGTGGCGCCCTAACCGACTTCCTAGTTGACCGGATCCACGGCGACGGCCCAGTTGTTGTTGAAGAGTTCCTTGAAGGTGACGAACTCTCCCTCCTCGCAGTCTGCGACGGCGACCGCGCTATCCCACTCGCGCCAGCCCGTGACTTCAAGCGAATTGGCGACGGTGACAGCGGCCCTAACACCGGTGGCATGGGCGCCTTCACGCCAGTCCCTGGCTTTGGCCTCGCCGAGGCAGAGCAACTCGTAAAGACTGTCCACCAGCCAGTCCTTGATGAGCTCAAGCGCCGAGGCACGCCCTTCCACGGAATTCTTTACGCCGGCCTGATGATCGGCGACGACCTTGAATCCACCAAGGTCCTTGAGTTCAACGTGCGCTTCGGCGACCCTGAGACTCAAGCTGTCCTGCCGCGCCTCAAGTCCGACCTCTACGACCTGATGCTCAAGTCCACAGCCCAGGGTGGGCTTGAAGGCGTCGAGCTTGAATGGGACGAGAGGACTGCTGTCGCAGTTGTCCTCGCCTCAGCCGGGTACCCAGAAACCTCAAGCTCAGGTGATGTGATCGCTGGCCTTGACGACCTTCCAGAAGGCGTTGAAGCGATCCACGCTGGGACCGCGTTTGACCGCGACGGCAATGTCGTAACGGCAGGCGGCAGGGTGATGGCGATCCTGGCTTTGGGTGAGCAGCCCGGTGACGCGCGGGCTGATGCTTATGCTGGTGTGCAGAAGGTTCGGTTTGACGGCAAGCAGAACCGCACTGACATCGCAGCCCTCATCGCCTAAAGACAAGTTCACAGGAGGAACAAGTGAGCACCTCGGAAGACCCCCAGGCAGTCCAAGACGTAGCTGAAGCAGTCGAAGCCGCATTAGCCGACGTAGGTGGCGAAGCGCCGTTGGTCGGGATCATCATGGGTAGTCAGAGCGACATGCCCGTCATGCAGAAGGCTGCCGACGAGCTCACAGAGCGCGGCATTACGAACGAGATCAAGGTGGCAAGCGCCCACCGCGACCCTGACGTTGTCGCCGAGTACGCAAAGACTGCCCGCAGCCGCGGCCTGCGTGTCGTGATCGCTGGTGCCGGCCTCGCCGCAGCACTTCCCGGTGTAGTTGCAGCCCACACAGACCTGCCAGTCATCGGTGTGCCGCTGACAAGCAGCATGTCGGTTGGCGGTGGCCTTGACGCGCTGCTCTCAATCGCGCAGATGCCTCCTGGCGTTCCAGTCGCAACAGTCGGAGTTGACAACGCGCGTAACGCAGCAGCTCTCGCAGCAAGAATCATCGACTCCAAGTGATCGACCGCTACACACGACCTGAGCTGGGCAACCTGTGGACCGATGAGGCCCGCATGGAGGCATGGCGCAAGGTCGAGGTGGCCTGCGCTGAGGCGCTAGCCGAAGGCCCAACTGAGGCTGACCTAGACGCAATCCGGTCAGCCACATTCACAGTGGACGCAGTCCTTGAGCGTGAGAAGACAACAGACCACGATGTTGCTGCCTTTGTAGATGTCCTCGCAGCAAGCGCGGGTGACGCTGGCAGGTGGATCCACTACGGACTTACCTCGTCAGATGTTCTGGACACTGCGCTTGGCCTTCAGATCAAAGCTGCTGGCGATGTGATCATTCCCGCTCAGAAGAAGCTGGTTGACGCCTTTGTGGCCCGCGCCCGCGAGCATGTCGACACCCTCTGCGTCGGCCGCACCCACGGAGTTCACGCTGAGCCAACCACCTTTGGAATCAAGCTCGCCGGCTTTGCCTTTGAGGCACAGCGCAACCTGGACCGCCTCACCCGTGCGTTCGAGCAAGCCTCGGTTGGAGCAATCAGCGGCGCAGTCGGCACCCACCAGGCACTCGGGCCAGATTTTGAAAAGCGCGTCCTTGAACGCCTCGGTATCCCGGGCGAGCCTGTCTCCACCCAAGTCGTCCCGCGTGACCGCCACGCAGAGCTGCTTAACGCGATCGCCTTGGCCGGAGCTGGCCTTGAGCGCTTCGCGATTGAAGTCCGTCACCTGCAGCGCACTGAGGTTGGCGAGGCCAGCGAGCCATTCGCCAAGGGCAAGCAGAAGGGCAGCTCAGCAATGCCGCACAAGCGCAACCCAATCAAGTCTGAGAACGTCACAGGCCTTGCCCGACTGCTGCGCGGTTACTCAGTTGCCGGCATGGAGAACGTCGCCCTCTGGCATGAGCGCGACATTTCCCACAGCGCGCCGGAGCGTGTAATCCTGCCCGACGCAACCATCCTGCTTGACCAGATGATCCACCGGATCACAGCTCTGGTTGAAGGCCTTGTTGTCAACAAGGAACGGATGCTTGAGAACCTTGAGATCACCTACGGCGCGCTCTTCAGCCAACGGCTGCTGCTCGCAATCGTCGAGTCGGGCTCGTCGCGCGACGACGCCTACCGCATCGCTCAACGCTTGGCCCAGCAGGCTTGGGATGAGCGCACACCGCTGCGCGGTCTTGCCGAGGCAGAAGGCCTTGGGCTCGACCTTGACGCAATCTTTGACGCCGAAGCATTCATTCGTCACCGTGCCGAGCTAGTCGGCCGCCTTGACGCAATCGCCTGATCCCGCCGACCCGGTTCTCTTCAGCCAACGGCTAACCGATTGGCTTCAGTCGGACGAGCCAAAGACGCTTGGCGTGATGAGCGAAGTCTTTGGCGAGAAGAGCTTCGCTGTGACGATCATGCTGCTGATGTTCCTCCCAGCCCTGCCACTGCCAACCGGTGGGCTCACCCACGTCTTTGAGGCAATCGTTGTCCTGCTTGGCCTGCAGATGGTTGTGGGCCTTAAGACAATCTGGCTGCCTCAACGTTTGAAGGAGAGGCCGCTCGGCGAGACACTCACCGGCAAGGCAATCCCATCAATCGCAAAACGGGTTGGCTGGTTTGAGAAGCGAGCTAAGCCACGAGGAACTTGGCTCCTCAGCCAGACATGGTTCGACAGGGTCGTCGGCCTCGTACTGATCACCTTCGCCATTGGCGCGGCGTTCGCCCCGCCGTTCAGTGGCCTCGACACCCTGCCCGCCCTTGGCGCAGTTGTCGTCTGCCTCGGAGTGATCCTTGGCGACCTCCTAATTCTTGGTGCTGGGGCTGTGATCGGCCTAGGCGGAATTGGGCTGACCCTCACCGTCGGGACGGCAGTCGTGCACTTCGTGAAAAGCGCCTTTGGCTGACCCCTGAACGATTGAGCCCGGGCTTGTGACCCGGGCTCGTTCAGTTCGTTTCGCTTCTCAGAAGCTGTCGGTCAGCTGACCTTGACCCAGCCTGTCCACTTGCCAGCCTTGGTTCCGACGCGCACATAGGTCGGCTTGCCGCCTGGGCGCTTCACCTCTGGGCTTGCAAACGCGAGGATGCCGCTCGCGTAAGTTGGCTTCGTTGGGATCGGTTCGCTATCGGCAGGGGGGGTGTGGCTCGTCCAGATTTGTACGGTTGCGGGCTTTGTGGCGTCGCGCGAGTCTGCTGCGGAGAAGACCCTTCCGACATTGACGAACCATGAGTTGTTAACCCCGTCCTTACGGAGTGTCGCAGTCAGTTTGACTGTCGTCGACACGAGAGGTGCCTGCGAGACCTTCCAGGTCCGGGTCGCGATCGGACTTTCGTTACCCGCAGCGTCTGTCTGCTTTACCGAGAACGTGTGACTGCCCAGGGCAACTCCGCTCAAGGTCTTCGGCGATGAGCACGCGGCCCAAGCGCTGGCGTCCAGTCGGCACTGGAACGCGGCGCCCACCTCACCAGTCCAAGTGAGGGCAGCTGTGAGCTCGGCAGTCAGTGCACCCGGCCCGCCTGTAATTACAGGCGCAACAGGCGCTGTCAGGTCAACAGCCCAGGTCAGCGTTGCAGCGGCGCTCGTATTCAAGGCTGCGTCAGTCGCCTTAACGGACAGTGTGTGACTGCCCGCGGCGAGGTTTGTCAGCGAGGTTGGCGAGGAACACTCGGCGTAGGTGCCTCCGTCAAGCGAGCAGGTCAGGGTTGCTCCGACCTCCGCGCTGATGCTGATTGACGCTGACCGTGAGTTGGTCGGCGAGTTCGCCGGCGTTACCAACTGAAGCGTTGGTGCATCAGGTGCTGTGGTGTCAACAAGTGATTCCCAAGGCTTGACTTGCGACCAGGCGTTGTCACCCCAGCACCAAGCGTGATTGTCGGTCGTAAGACCGCACCCGAAGTAATACCCGGGGCCTGTCATGGCCTTCCATGTCTTACCGGTCGGGATGGTTGCTTGGCCGTGGTCGTCGCTTCCCCAGCAGAATCCTTCACCTGTGGTTGTAAAGCCACAGACCGTCGAGTAGCCGGCGGTCATGCTGGTCCAGGTCTTTCCGGTCGGGACGGTCGGGACGACCATGCCAGGGCCTGTAGCGCCCCAGCAGCGGCCTTCGCCAGTGGTGGTTACACCGCAGGCGAAGGTTGAACCGGCGGTGATGTTGGCCCACGTCTTGCCGGTCGGCGGGTTGATGATCGAGCCGTAGACGCTCCAGCAGAATCCTTCGCCAATGGTGGTGACTCCACAGGACAGGGCTGAGCCCGCGGAGATGCTGTCCCACGTCTTGCCAGCGGGGACCGCTGTCTGTCCGTAGGTATTCGTTCCCCAGCAGAATCCCTCGCCTGCAGTCGTGACTCCGCAGTTGTGGTTGGTGCTGACCGTGCTGCTGAACGCCTTCCATGTTTTGCCTGCGGGAAGGTTGGTCTGCCCCTTGGAGTTGTCGCCCCAGCAGAATCCCTCGCCTGAAGCGGTGACGCCGCATGAACTCGAATACCCGGCAGCGATGCTGTCCCAGGTCTTGCCGTCAGGGATGTTGGTCTGGCCGTAGTAGTTGTAGCCCCAGCAGTGGCCCTCGCCGGATTGGGTGATTCCGCAGGTGTGGAGGAATCCAACGGAGATGGACTTCCACTCCGTTTTTGAAGTGAGGGTCGTGCCGATGTCAACATTCCAAGTGGCGGTTGAAGCCTGGCTGTAGCCCTCAGTGTTCTTGGCCTTGACGGCAAGGGAATGCGAGCCCTTTGTCAACCAGTTGATCGTCTTCGGCGAGGTGCATACCGCGTAAGTGCCGCCATCAACGGAGCACTCAAAGCTTTCGCTGTCGTCGGCAGTGAAGCTGATGGTCGCATCGGTGCTCGTGGTCGTGCCGGTAGGCGCGCCTGTGAGCACTGGGGTTGATGGGAGCGGCTTCGGGAAGACATTGATCACGGACACAGCCGCTGATTGGCTCAAGGACGAGCTTCCGCCGCTGCCCAGGTAGCCGGTTCCCCAGCACTTGATGCCAGCTCCGCTGTCAACAATCGCGCATCCCATGTACTGGGAGAGCCCAACTCCGGTGACGTCGGAAAGCCCGCTGATAGTTACTGCCTTCGTTTGAGTCGTGGTTGTACCGTCGCCCAGCTGCCCGAGGTTGTTTTGCCCCCAGCAGGAAAGAGTTGCCCCAGTCATGACTGCGCAGACTCGGCCGCCGGCGGCAGACAGGGCAGTTGCTCCGGTCAAGTCCGAGGCTCCGGACTGAACGAGCACTGCGGTTGACTGGCTGCTGGTTCCGGTCGTGCCATTTCCTAGTTGACCGATGTAGTTGTTGCCGGCGCACTTGACCTTGCCGCTGCCAATCAGCACACAGGTTGCAGCACTATCGGTGTCAGCCACCACGGCTGTGGCATCGCTGACGCCGACCATTGGGGTGGTCGCGGTACTGAGCGAAGTGGTGTTGCCAGTACCTAGGAAGCCCTGTGAGTTCCAACCCCAGCAGCGGACAGTGCCGTTCGAGATCCGCGCACATGAGTGATTCGCTCCGGTTGCGATAGCAGTTGCGTTGGCGAGCGGACTGGACGGAAACCCTGCTGTCTGGCTGACGGACACTGGCGTGTTGGACCAGCTTGACGAGAACCCGTTTCCAAGCTCACCGTTGGACTGGTTGCCCCAGCACTGGACATTTCCGGTTGAGAGCAGCGCGCATGCGTGTTGACCTGCGATGGAAACCTTGGTGGCGTTGGTGATGTACGAAACCGACACTGGGGTTGAGGAATCGCAGGTGCTAGATGAGCCGTATCCCGCCTTCACGATTGGCCCGCGCCGGGCGGCGCGTCCGGAGATGAACGGGAAGCCTCCACCTCCGCCGCCAATGCTGCAGCCATAGTTCGTGCCGTTTCCAAGCAGGTAGTACTGGTGCGAGCCCCAGCACTTGATTCCGCCACCTGAGAGAACTGCACACGCAACTGCCGACCCCACGCTGACGTCAACTGCGTCGGTGATCCCGGTAACGGAGACCGGGCTGTAGGAGTTCGTCTTGGTGCCGTTGCCAAGCTGTCCGCTGTTGTTGGCGCCCCAGCAGCGCACGATTCCTGTGCTGAGCAATGCGCAGCCGCCGCTGGTGCTGGTCGACCGCCTGGCCCAGCGCTTTGCCGAGACCGATGGCGACCTGGGCGCCGTCTACCGCGCCTTGATCGACGCGCCCGAAGCCTGGGCCGCGGCCCCCGCCAAGCTCAAGACGCCGGAAGAATTCGTGCTCAGCGCTGCCCGCCTGCTGCGCCTGGGCGACCGGGTGGCCGGGCGTGCGCCCGATGCCGGCCTCACCGCCCTGGGCCAGCGCCCGCAGGCGGCCACCTCGCCCGCGGGCTGGCCCGACAC
>CALJKH010000227.1 GCA_937973575.1 uncultured Solirubrobacterales bacterium
GAAGATCAGCATCACCCTGTTGAGTGAGGATCCGCTAGCTGTGGCAATTGTCACTAGGTCGTGCATCTGAGTAGAGTTTCCCAGTAGCGGACGGTGGCACGCACCAAAGACACCTTCGCATTCATCTCAAAGAGGCCAACCCAATTCTCCGTGTAACAGTTATCGGCCGTTCGCCAGCCTGGCAAGACGCAGGTGGAGCTTGCAGCGGCTACCTAGTTGAGACTGACGAAGTCAAAGTACTTGTGGATTGCGGAAGTGGCGTGTTTGGGAAGCTGCGCGAGCGCCTCGACTACCGCGATGTTGACGCAGTCGTGATTAGCCACCACCACGGTGATCACATCCTTGACCTGATGCCTTACTCGTACGGCTTGACTTATGGGCCTGAGCGAGAGGGAGGCAAGCCAGACCTTCACCTGCCGCCCGGCGCAGCTGAGGTCCTTCGGACGATCGCGGGGGCCTTCGACAAGGAAAGCCTCGTGGAGGATGCGTTCAACTTCATCAACTACGACCCGACTGAAGTGCTCGCAATCGGTGACCTTCGAATTGAGCTTCGTGAAGTCCCGCACTTCACTCCCGCATTCGCCATGTCGTTCACCGCTGGCGACTCTGGACGCTTCGTCTACGGGGCAGACTGTGCACCTTCAACAGCCCTGGTTGAGCTTGCAAATGGAGCTGACATTCTGATGGTTGAGGCTGCTTTGCCTGCCGCCTACGATGGGCCAAGCGAGGCGCGCGAAGGGCACCTCGGGCCTGAGGACGCTGGCCAGATGGCCAAGGATGCCGGGGTCGGGAGGCTTGTGCTCACACACGCAACTGACCTGATGGATCTTGAGGAGTCGCGGACTGTCGCGGAGGGAATCTTTGGTGGCCCAGTTGAGATGGCTCGCGAAGGTTCCTCGTGGCAACTCTGACGAGCAGCCATCTGAGCGGTATCCTCGCCGCAAGGGCCGTAACCGACAAAGCGGAAGGCTAAGGACATGGAAGAACAGAACTCAGGCGGATTCCTCAAGTGGCTAGTACTCATGGGAGTACTTGGAGTGCTTGCGGTGACTCTTAGCGAAGGACTGCGCGACCGTGTGCTTGACGCACTTTTCGGAGCCGAGGAGGAGTTCAACTACGAACCCTCACCTGACGGCACCGTCGGTACCGGCAGGCCTGCGCCAGTCGTCTAGCCGTCTGTTGGGCGCCAGTTGAGGTGGTAGCGGTCAATGCCCGCTGGGGCTGGCCCCTTGCCGGGCTTGATGACCCAGATGGTGGCACAGCCGAACCTGTGGGTTGATTCAACGATCGGTGCCAGCTGTGAGCCGAGAGTCGGATACTTGCTAGCCCGCTGGACCATCCTGCGATAGCAGTCTTGGAATACCCAGCGGGCTCCAGTCCACTTGACTACTGCCGCTGGGGACAGGCCGAACGCGATCGCTGGCAGGTGACCATCCAGCAGGTTTTCGTTGAAGTAGGAGCGGCCCTGGAAGCGTGGTGTCCATGTCTCATGACCGACCCAAGTTGAGCGGTCAGTGCGCCACGGGACCATCGACCCGTAGAGAGAGCTGGCGAACACATTGCCCGGGCCCTTCTGCGTGGTCAGCCACTTGAGGGCTTCCTCATCGTGCTTGTTGACGTAGTAGTAGCCGCCACGCTGCCCCATGCTCATGTCCTTGAGTTGGCTATCAATCTGGGTGATCGCGCCTGGGACGAAGAGCAGGCCGATTACGACGACTGCAAGAGCCGCAGCACCGCCCACTGAGCGCTTGGCAAGCTTTGCGAAGAGAGGGGCTGTGCCGGCAACTGCAAGCACTGCCAGCGGGAAGGTAATTCCCTTAAGCGAGTGGGTTGATGTGTTCCCAGCCTTTGTGGCCTGGATCGTCAGCATCTCGGCGATCGCCACCAGAGGCCAAAGACGAATCGCGATGTCCCGGTAGCTGGTCGGTCGTGCGCGATACGCGAAGGCAGCGCCGATAAGTAGCGGAAGCAGCAGAGCAAACGGTGTCCACCAGCTGACTCCGCTGACATAGGTGTTGGCCTGAACGCCGTTGATCCGCCATGACTCGTCGACCTTGCCGAGGATTGCGTAGTAGGCGAGGGGCAGGGTGCCTGCGACCGCAGTACTAGCCAGCAGGGTAACTCGGCCGCGCAGGCCGGCTCCGTCCTTCAGCACGAACCCGGCAATGACTTCGCCACCGATTATCAGGGCGAGGAGGATTGCTCCCTGCCAAGGCTGCAGCCACGAGCAAAACAGAGCAATAGCCATCAGCGACCAGGAGGCGCGCACCCCGAGCGACCGCACCTTGTCGTACCGAATGATCCCGAGACACAGCAGTGCGACTGAGATGGCTGTAAGCGAGAAGCCCCATGACCAGTAGACCGGCCATGCATCTGTTCCCGCGTAGGTGAGGGCGTTGAGGTGCTCGATTGGAACATGCCCTTCGAGGAGTCGGGCTGCTGGGATCTTGTAGAGCAGGGCCAGCGCGATCACTGCCACAGCGGTCCAGCCTGAGAGATCCAGCCACGCAGTGAACTTGCGGACGACCCAAATCAGTGTTGCGATACCAACCGGAATCCAGAAGGCGTAAGCCAGTGGGATTGACAGGCCAAGCAAGCTCAGGCCTGAGGAGATGATCAGTCCCGGGTTGAGGTAGTTGCGAACCGGAGGCTCAAACGAAAAGAGATTTCCAGCGAGGAAGTGGTCAGCTCCCTCGCGGATCCACGCGAGGTATTGCATGGAGTCGAACACATAGCCAACGGAGCCAGTCCAGATAGCGCCATTCACATAGACGTTCCAAACCAGAACGCCGACGACTGTCAGAGATAGCGCTACAAAAAGGCTAAGAACTGCGATTGCCGCTGCCCGGGGACGGCCGGTTGCGGAGGTGGTGGAAACAGCCCCAGCTTCCATCGGCAGAGTTGCCTACTTGCCGACGACGTCCGGCTTGGGTGACTTCCACGGTGCGCGGAGCTTCTGCTCAAGCAGGTCTGCAAGGCCCTCAACTGGGACTCGCTCCTGCTCGAGTGAGTCACGATCACGCAGGGTGACTGTTCCGTCCTCAAGTGTCTGGTGGTCAACTGTTACTGCGTAAGGGGTTCCAATTTCGTCCTGACGGCGGTAGCGCTTGCCGATCGATCCACCTTCGTCGTATTCAGAGTTCATGCGCTGGCGCAGCTCTGCGTGGATCTCCTTTGCCTTCTCGGGGTGGCCGTCCTTGCGGAGAAGTGGAAGGACTGCGACCTTGACAGGCGCAAGGCGGGGGTGGAGGCGAAGGACTGTGCGGCTCTCCCCATCAATCTCTTCTTCGTCGTAAGCGTCAACGAGGAACGCAAGCATTGCCCTGTCAGCGCCAGCGGCTGGCTCGATCACGTGGGGGACGTACTTCTCGCCCTTCTGTGGGTCGCTCCACTCGATGCGCTCACCGGAGGCGGCAGCGTGGGCTGAAAGGTCGAAGTCGCCGCGGTTGGCAACGCCTTCAAGCTCGGACCAGCCGATTGGGAACAGGTACTCAATGTCGCTTGTGGCTGATGAGTAGTGCGAAAGCTCGGTTGACTCGTGCGCACGGATTCTCAGGTGGCTTGCTCGGATACCGAGGTCGAGGTACCAGTTCATCCGAGTGTCACACCAATGCTCAAACCACTTGTCGGCCTCGTCCGGCGGAACAAAGAACTCCATCTCCATCTGCTCGAACTCGCGAGTACGGAAGATGAAGTTTCCAGGGGTGATCTCATTGCGGAAGCTCTTGCCGGTCTGGGCAATGCCAAACGGCGGGCGCTTGCGGGCAAACTGCAACACGTTCTTGAAGTTGACGAAGATGCCCTGCGCTGTTTCGGGACGCAGGTAGACAGTGGCGCCATCGTCCTTCACTGGCCCCATCGTTGTCTCGAACATCAGGTTGAAGTCACGTGCCTCGGTGAGGTCGCACTCGTCAGTCTGCCCGGCGCACTTCGAGGGCTTCTTGCCGCATGGCGAGGTCTCAAGGTGGTCTTCGCGGAAGCGGAGCTTGCAGGTGCGGCAGTCAACCATCGGGTCGGTGAAGCCAGCAAGGTGGCCTGATGCCTCCCAGACGCGAGGGTTCTGGATGATCGCTGAGTCGAGCGCAACAACATCGTCACGGTCGCGAAGCATTGAGTTCCACCAGGCCTCACGCACATTGCTCTTGAGCAGAACTCCGTAGTGCCCGTAGTCGTATGTGGACCCAATTCCGCCGTAGATCTCCGAAGCCGGGAACACGAATCCGCGGCGCTTTGCCAGCGCGACGATCTTCTCCATTGTCACTGCGTCTTCGCTCATCTGCTGTGAACCCTAACGGCGCCCGTAGAGCAGGCCGTCACGCTGCAGCTTTACGACCCCGACCAGAGTGGTTACAAGGGCTCCACGATCAGCGTCAGGTGCCTTACCGGCGGCGATTCGGGCGTACTGCTGGTTGTGCCAAGACGAACCGATGAAGGCGTCAATGAACGAAAGCTTGGCGCGCGGTTCAGCATCAACAGCTCGTAGGTCCTCGCCGGCGAGCACGCGGTTGGGAAGGTCAGGCATCAGAGTCAGCGGACGGGCAAGGCCAACCATGTCGGTCGTGCCAGACCCAACTGCTGCGGCCATTGCAGCGGATGAGCGGAAGCCGCCACTCACCATCAGGGGGAGCTTGGTTTCACCACGGAGCTTCTCAGCGAAGTCGAGGAAGTAAGCCTCGCGGTCAATTGTGCTCTGCCGCTTTTGGAGTCCCGCGATCATCTGCGGATCCTCGTAGGTGCCACCGGAAATCTCGAGTAGGTCAATGCCAGCAGCGTCGAGGAGCTTGGCCGTGGCGATTGAGTCCTCGTTATCGAACCCGCCCTTCTGGAAGTCCTTTGAATTGAGCTTGACCGAGATGATCTTGCTCGGCCCGATCGCCTCCCTCACTGCCGCGACCGCTTCCAGCAGGAACTTGGCACGGCCCTCCAGGCTGCCGCCCCACTCGTCGGTTCGGATGTTCGCCGTGGGCGAGAGGAACTGGCTGAGTAGATAGCCGTGGGCTGCGTGCAGTTGGACCCCGTCAAAACCACCGTCAACTGCGATCTTGGCTGTCTTTGCAAAGCGCGCAATCAAATCCTTGATTTCAGGAGTCGTCAGTGCGCGCGGAGTCCCGAACATCACGCCGGGGGCATCTACCTTGACTGCTGATGGGGCAACAGTCTTGCCCCGGCCACGTTGCTGCTGGCGGCCAGGATGGCCAATCTGGGGGATCGCAAGGTTGCCCGCGGCCTTAGCCGCCGCAGACCAAGCCTCCACAGCTGGCATTGAGGTCTTTGAGTCGAAGACAGGGTTGCGAGGCGCTTCGAACATGCGGCGTTCCACCATCACATTGCCAGTGATGATGAGTCCTGTTCCGCCTTCAGACCAAACGCGGTAGAGAGCATTGAGTGAAGCTCCCGGGTCGCCGCTCATCTCGGCGAGGTGTTCGCTGGTAGGCGCCTTTCCGAAACGATTCTTCACGGTTAAGCCACACGGGAGTGCGAGCGGTTGCCCAAGGATCTCTGCGGCGCTGCGTGTCTGTTCAGTCATAGGGCACATCATGCCTGCATTACACGGGAAACGCGCGTCTGCCTATACTCGCGATCAATGCCGACTTACGAATACAAGTGCGACAAGGGTCACGTCTTCGAGGTGATCCAGAGCATGTCCGACGACGCTCTCACCAAGTGTGAGGAGTGTGGTGCGCCAGCTCAGCGAGTTCTCTTCGCTCCAGCAGTGCATTTCAAGGGCAAGGGCTTCTACAACACCGACTACGGCACGAAGAAGCGCGCCCGTGAAAAGGCAAAGTCGCAGAAGAGCGACAGCTCCTCAACATCATCGTCTGATTCCAGCTCAAAGCCAGCTGAGTCAAAGAGCTCAGCTAAGGACTCTTCGAAGTCCAGCTCGTCGTCAAAGTCCAAAAAGGACTAATTACGAAGCGGCGTTAGCCGTTCATGAACTGGTCAACGGCTTGCTGCTTGGCAGCGTCATCCACTACTAGTCCTGCTCCGCCGCCAGGTGTTGTCGTGGCTCCAGTTGGCTTCATTACATGTGGGGGTGGTGAGCCGGACACAGCAACCGCTGACATAACACCGAGCAGGCCAGCTGCGCCCATGTCGGTCCGAATTGCCTGCGGTGCATTCCACGCAGCCCATGGCAGGCGAATGAAGGCGCCTGGTGTGAGCAGTCGGTCACGAATCCCACCGAAGATCACCTGCTGTTGCTTGACTCGGTCAAGGTCGCTGTAAGCGGCGATGCAGCGGTTATGACGCGTTCTGGCGAGCGCCAAAGCTTGCTTGCCGCTGAGGTGATTGTCGCCGCGGCGGAGTCGAAGCGAATAGCCACCATTGCGAGTGCCGCCGTTGATGTCTGAGATCACGCATGGGGTAGTCACGTCAATCCCACCAAGTGCGTCAATGAACTTGGGGAAGTTCTCAAGGCTGACTTCGACCAAGTGGTCAATCGTGATCCCAGTCCAGTCCTGAATCGTTTGGATCGACAGCGCCGCGCCACCGTATGCATACGCAGCGTTGATCTTGTCGTTGCCATGGCCGGGAATCGGTACGACCGTGTCACGGGGGATTGAGAGTTTTGAATTCGCGCCGCCGCCGATGCGGATCAGCATGATCGTGTCCGACCGCTCACCAGATGCTCGGGCGCCAGGCTCCTTTGACCCCTTAGGCCGCTTGTCAGATCCCAGCACGAGGATCGTTGTTGGTGCGAGTGGAGGCATTCCACCTTGGGCGAGTGCCGCATCTGCAGAAGCTGAGATCCCATTTCCGGCGCGCATCTGCGCACTCACACAGAAGAGGACGAAGGAGAGGAGCAGCCAGCCGAAGACGGAGAGAACGATCCACTTTGCGACCCGCTTTGGCCCCCACTGTTTCTTCCGCTTCTGTTTCGGCTCGGGAGTCCGGCGCGGTGCTGGGACTGGGGCCTCGCTGCCGGCAAGGCGTTCCCTGAAGCCTTTGGGACGGCTCCGATAAAGGGTGTAGTCGGGCTGCTCTTCTTCCATCTCCACCCACCATGTTGGCCGAAGCTGCGGCCGCGTCCGCAGCAAACTTGCAGCGGCTAGCAGAGGTAGAGTCGAAGGAGTGAGCGGCAAATTCACTATCGGAGTGGATCTGGGCGGAACCAAGGTGGTCGCTGGGGCAGTGGATTCCGACCTCGGAATCCGCTCCCGTGCCCGGCGTGAGGTTGCAGGGCTAGGTCGCCAAGAGCTGATTGATGTGGTGCTATCCGCAATTGAGGAGGCACGAGTAGGACTTCCTGATGAGCCAGCCGCAGTTGGCATTGGAGTCCCAGCAACCTTTGATCATTCAGTTGGCAGAGTTGTCAGTTCGACTCACCTGCCGTTGGAGGATGTCGCCATTGAGGACCTCCTCGCGGAGCGAATTGGCCTAGCAGTTGCGGCCGATAACGATGCAACCTGCGCTGCCCTCGCAGAGCATCGAGCTGGGGCTGCAGTCGGTGCTGCCAACGCTGTCGTGATGACAATTGGCACCGGCATTGGCGCGGGAATAGTTATGGACGGCAAGCTGCGCCGCGGGGCTCACGGTGCCGCAGGTGAGCTTGGCCATATCCCAGTTGAACCAAATGGTCTGAAGTGCGGGCCGGGATGCCGTGGAACCGGATGCTTGGAAACTCGGGTAAGTGGCCCTGCGCTTGAGCGAGAGGCAGAGCGGGTGGCAGCGGCACGGCCGGAGAGTGCGCTTGGCAAGGCAGCGACTGCTGGTGGACCGCTGCGTGGCGCGCGAGTCGTGGAGCTTGCCCACGATGGTGACCTTGCCGCACTTGATGCAGTTGGCCGAGTTGGCCATTGGCTTGGGATCGGGCTGGTAGCAGTAGCCAATCTCTTGGACCCTGATGTCGTGGTCGTCGGCGGCGGGGTGTCAGCCGCTGGGGAACTTCTCCTTGAGCCAGCCCGAGCGGTACTCCGCGAGCAGGCACTGCCACCAGCTGCTGCCCGGATGCAGGTCGTGCAAGCAAAGTTTGGCGCCGATGCAGGGCTGCTTGGTGCGGCACTGCTCGCCGCTGATCGGGCAGGAGAGGGGGAGTCCAAGTGAGCGGCAAGCTCGTTGTCTGCCCAACTCCAATTGGCAACCTAGGTGACATCACCAAGAGGGTGGCCGATGCGCTGGCAGCTGCGGATGTCGTCGCAAGCGAGGACACCCGACGCACCCGGATCCTGCTTGACCACCTGGGGATCAGCACGCGTCCAATCGCATTACACGACCGAAATGAGCGAAGCGCGATTGCCGGCCTCGTAACGAAGATCATTGCTGGCGGAACGGTCGCGCTTGTGTCCGATGCTGGAACGCCGGTCGTTTCAGACCCCGGCTTTCTGCTTATCCGAGCGTGCATTGAGAGCAGCGTCCAGGTAGAGGTTCTTCCTGGCCCGACGGCTGTAACGACAGCCCTTGTCGCCTCAGGCCTGCCGGCTGATTCATTCACCTTTGTCGGGTTCCTGCCCCGCAAGGCTGGGGAACTAGAGCGCCTCTTCGGCGGGTCAGCCTCAACTCTTGTTGCGTTCGAGTCACCCAATCGGATCGCGGCAGCGATGAAGGTGCTCGCCGAGTTTGAACCCGACCGCAGGGTTGCTGTCTGTCGTGAGCTGACCAAACTCCACGAGGAAGTTATTCGTGGCACGGCCGCTGAGGTATCCGATGAACTCGCAGGGCGGCAGGTCAAGGGCGAAATAACAGTCGTCGTCGGCCCACCTGAGGCAGAGGAAAACCTTGGTGCGACCCCTGAAGCGATCGGCGCAGCTCGAGATCTTGTCGCCGCAGGAGCAAAGCCGCGCGCAGCAGCAAAGGTTGTAGCCAAGCTCACAGGAGCGAGAGCAAACGACCTTTATGCAGCTCTCGGCGACTGACCGCCGGACTGCTCAGCCTGCAACGGTCGGGCGCGCTCCCTAGCCTAGGCAACAGTGACCTTCTACACGACCACACCGATCTACTACGTAAACGCGCAGCCCCACCTTGGGCATGCCTATACGACGATCGCTGCTGACGTGCTCGCCCGGCACATGCGCCAGCGCGGGGAGGACGTCTTCTTCCTGACTGGAACGGACGAGCACGGTGAGCCAGTCGCCCTCGCAGCAGAGGCTGAAGGGATCTCACCTAAGGAATTGGCAGACCGCAACGCTGCGCGGTTCGAGGCGCTGATGCCGCGCATCGAGGCGACCAACGACTTCTTCATCAGGACCTCTGACCCACGTCATGTCGAAGCTGTGCGCGAGCTGATGCAGAGGATCTACGACGCTGGCCACATCTACAAGGGTTCCTACGAAGGTCTTTACTGCCCCCGTTGCGCTGACTTCAAGACTCCATCTGAGGTCGGCGAAGGGGACACCTGCCCAGTCCACGGGATTGAGCTGGCAGTGGAGAAGGAGGAGAACTGGTTCTTCCGACTCTCAGCCTTCCAAGAGGATCTAGAGAAGCTGTTTGAAGACCAGCCGGAGTTTGTGCGACCGGTTGAACGCCGTAATGAGGCGCTGTCCTTCATCAAGGGTGGCCTCCGTGACATCTCATGCTCACGCGCCGGACTTGCTTGGGGAGTGCCAGTGCCTTGGGACGAAGAGCAAGTCTTCTACGTCTGGTTTGACGCACTCCTGAACTACTTCACAGCTCTCAGCTTCGCTAAGCCCGGCGAGGACCTGACCGATAAGTACTGGCCAGCTGATGTGCAGCTGGTCGGCAAGGACATCCTCAAGTTCCACGCTGTCTACTGGCCGGCGATCCTGATGGCAGCAGGGCTACCAGTTCAGAAGTCCTTGGTTGTCCACGGCTACCTCCTAATGGACGGCGAGAAGATGTCGAAGTCGCTCGGCAATGTCCTTGACCCATTTGAGGTGATGGACCGGTTCGGTGCAGACGCTCTGCGCTTCTACCTGTTGCGCGAAGTTCAATTCGGAGCTGACGGAACTGTCAGCACCGAGGGGTTCGAGACCCGCTACGAGACTGAGTTGGCAAATGACTTCGGCAACCTTGCGAGTCGAACGCTGGCAATGGTTGGTCGCTGGCGTGACGGCAAGGTCGCGGCAACCACGCTTGACCCGGCCGTCGGGAATGACCTCGCGCCCCTTGCCGACGAGGTCGCTGCACTGCTCGACAAAGTTGAGCCAACTCAGGCGCTTGAAGCGATCTGGACGAGGATTCGCAGGCTCAACCGTTATGTGGAGGAGACAGCGCCATGGACGCTCGCAAAGGACGAAGCTGAAGCTGAACGCTTGGACCAGGTCCTAGCGACGCTTGTCGAGGGCATTCGCGTTGTGACCATCGCTCTTCACGCATTCATGCCAGTTTCGACTGCCAAGTTGCTTGATGCCCTTGGTGTTGAGGACACCTCTTGGGCTGCGGCCAGCTGGCAGGCGGAAGGCCCTGGGGGCGAAGTTGGAGCCCTCGAGCCTCTTTTCCCTAAGTCGTGATTGATTCCCACACTCATCTCGCCTCATGCTCTGAGGAAGACCAAGTCCTTGTAGAAGAGGCGCTCAAAGTAGGGGTCACGAAGATGCTCACCGTCGGGACTGAACGTGAGTCATGTGAGCGAGCGCTTGAGGCTGCCGCGGCAAATCCAGGCGTCGTGTTCGCAGCGGTTGGCCTGCATCCCAACAGTGCGACTGGTTTTTCTCCGGACGACGAGGTTTGGCTGCGCGAGCTTGCCTCCCGGCCCGAGTGTGTGGCCGTCGGCGAGACAGGGATTGATCTCTTCCGTGACAACGCACCCCTTGCGGACCAGCAGCGGGCCTTCATCGCCCACTGTGAAATTGCTCGTGAGCTGGACAAGGCACTTGTGATCCACACTCGGGCGGCCGACGAGGAAACGCTGGCAATTCTTGACGAGCACGCCAATGGCCTGCGAGTAATTCTCCACTGCTTCTCCATGGCGGAAAGGGTCCGTGAATGCGTCGACCGTGGTTGGTGGATCAGCTTCGCTGGCAATGTCACCTACCCATCGGCTGAGGACTTAAGGACCGCATCCATCTCCGTCCCAGCAGAGCGCCTGCTGGTTGAAACTGATGCTCCGTACCTCTCGCCGCAGGAGGTGCGCAAGGATCGCAACCGGCCAGCGAATGTGATTCACACCGCGGCAGTTGTCGCTGCAGAGCGACGGGTGCCGCCGGGCGAGTTCGACGCAGCAGTGACTGCCGCCGCGGCCGAGGTATTTCGCTGGTGAGTAGTAGCGAGCGGAGGGTGGCCGCCTCGCTGGAGCGCATGCGCGCTGCCGGCCATCAACCAAACCGCGAGCTTGGCCAGAACTTCCTGATCGACGCAAACATGCTGGGCGTTGTCGCTCGCGAGGCCGATGTTGGCCCCGACGATGTCGTGCTGGAGGTTGGTGGCGGGCTTGGGATCCTGAGCGAACATCTAGCTCCTCTTGCAAAGCACCTCCATGTCGTCGAGGTGGACCGCAGCCTTGAGGAAGCTCTAACGGAGAGCATCGAGCCATTCGACAATGTCACTCTCCACTTCGCAGACGCACTCCAACTTGACCTTGGCGCGCTTGACCCGGCCCCTACGAAGCTGGTTGCCAACCTTCCGTATGGGATCGCTGCGCCACTCATTCTCGACTCAATCTTCGTTCTCCCGGAGTGCCAAACCTGGGTGGGGATGGTCCAGAAGGAGGTCGGCGAACGCCTTGCTGCCGGGCCCGGGTCGAAGACCTACGGTGCCCCGTCTGTGATTGCCCAGCTGTCCTGCAGGGTCAAGGTTGCACGGAGTGTCTCCCGCACCGTCTTCATGCCCGTGCCAAATGTGGACTCCGTGATCATCCGCTTGGACAGAGTCGCGCCTGCCCAGCCAGAGGCTGTGCGGGAGCTAGTCCGTGATGCGTTCGCTCACCGCCGTAAGGCTCTGCCTAAGTCAGTCTCTATCGCTAGGCCCAATGACCGGGATGTGCGTGACCTAGCCCGACGGGGCTTGACAGAGATGGGGCTGCGCGAGGACACGCGAGCTGAAGCTCTCACACCGGAGCAGTTCGTCGAGCTTGCCGACAGAATGGGACTTCATGGCTGAGGCAGCATCACCCGGGACGCGTCTGCAGACTGCCGCCAACGGCAAGATCAACCTCTGCCTTCTGCTCGGGCCACTGCGGGAAGACGGGTACCACGATGTCGTCAGCGTCATTCAGCCACTCGACCTCGCGGACACAGTGACAATTACTGATTCTCCATCGGGCACGGATGCCGTCGCCTGCCCCGGTGTTGAGGGGGACAATCTTGCTGCCCGGGCGATCGCCTCGTGGCGTGGGGCGACTGGGATCGCCGACCGTCCGGTTGAGGTAACGATCGAGAAGCGCGTGCCAGTGGCAGCTGGCATGGGTGGTGGCTCTGCTGATGCAGCTGCGACTTTGAGGCTGCTTGATGCCTTCTTTGGGGTTGAGGGCGCGAACCTAGTCACAGGGCTCGGCGCTGACGTCCCGCCACTGCTTCACGGTGGCCCGACGCTTGTTAGCGGCATTGGCGACAGGGTTAGTGCGGTCGCGCAGCCAGCATTCGGCTCATGCTTGGTTCTTCCATCAACAGCTGGCCTCTCAACACCGCGAGTGTTCTCGGAAGCGGGGGAGATGGGAATGCGCCGCAGCCCGGCAGACATCGTTCAAGTCCTAACTCAGCTTGAGCACGCGGCAGCGGCAGGTGAGGGTTGGGACCTACCCGACGCACTTCTGGGGCTCAATGACCTAGGTCCCGCTGCTGCCCGCCTAGAACCTTCTGTCGGTGAGGCCCTTGAGCAGGCAAGGGGCGCTGGGGCAGATCAAGCATTCGTAACTGGCTCTGGCCCCACGGTTGTCGCTCTCTTCCACGGAGCTGAGGCAGAGCAACGGGCGAAAGAGGCTGCCGAAGCTCTTTCAGATAGGCCTGGAGGGGCAATTTTTTCCGCTGCGTCGCCAGCATCTGCCACGATCGAGCAAGTCGCATGAGCAATCTTTTGATTACAGAGGTCGTTGTCGGCCTGGCAATTGTTGGATCGGTCACCGTGTTTCTCGGCTGGATCGCAATGCCAGCAGTGAAGGCCCGTGAAGGCGCATGGAACCGGATTGCCGCTGGCGCATTGAGCCTTTACGCCTTCGCTGTCTTCGCGGCACTTGGCGTTGGGGTCGGCATCGGGATTATCTGGCTCTGGCCTCAGATCACCTGAGTTAAGCCAACTCGTTGTAGCCTTGGTCGGGATGACCCCCGGCACCGATCAGACTTCGGGCCTCGCGGCCCTAGATGACCTAACGACTGCAGTCGAGGATGGCGCTGGGCTTCCCGAGATCGTTAGGGCCGCATCACGCGTGCTCGACGCCAGCCTTGTACTGATTGATCGCACTGGAGCTGTGCTTGCAGTTGCTGCTCGCAGCACTGCTGATGAGCGCGCTCTCCTGCGTGATGTGGACGGAGTGGAAACGGTTGAACTGCGCGTTGGCGACATGGACATCGGCCGCTTGCGGCTGCGCCAGCGTGGTGGCGAGGGTGACCAATCTCTGCGCAGGCTTGTCGCGACAGTTGTCGCTGCTGAGGTTGAGCGAGTTCGAGCCCCAGAGCGCGCAAGCGAGGAAGCACTCTCCTCTTTCCTTGAGGATGCCCTCTCTGACTCAATCATTGATGCCGCCGACGGCAACGCTCGGGCCAGTGAGCTTGGCATTCCTGCCGAGGACGGAGTGACATTGCTGGTGGTGCGAGCCCACGCACGAGTCGCCTCAGGTGACGATTGGCGGCCGCGCCTACTGGCAGTCGCAGAGCGTGCAGCTCGCGGTGCCCGACCAGGGTCAGTTGCTGCCACCACACACCACATCGGTACTGACGGCGAAGTTCTTGTGATCGTTCCTGACCCGGATGGCGACGCTGGCCGCCAGGTTGCCGAGTCAGTCCTGCGTGAAGTGACTTCGGCTCTTCCAGGCTTCGGCTTTGCAGTTGGCCGCAGCGCTCGGGCTGAGGGCTCAACAGGCCTTGCCCGCGCTGCCAAGGAGGCATTGCTCGCCGCCAATGTTGTTGAAGGCGACGAGGACCGCCAGTCACTTGGGTTTGAGGAGACGGGCGCCTACCGCCTGGTCCTGAGGGCAATGACCGAAGACCCTGGCGAGCTTCGCGCGTTCTACGGCGAGACTGTTGAGCCAATCGCCTCGTACGACACCCAGTACGAGACAAACCTCGTTGGCACCCTGACAGCCTTCCTTGAGTGCGACGGCAATGTTGGTGCGACAGCAGCCCGCTTGATCACCCACCGCCACACAGTCCGCTACCGCCTTGAGCGCATCAAGGAGCTCTCAGGTTTGGATGTCGGTTCCAGCGAAGGCCGCGAGAAGCTCTCGCTTGGCCTTAAGGCCATGCGCGTCCTTGGCATCACCCCGCCACGTGGCCCAGCCAGCGAGTCCTCCCAGAGTGGGCGCTAATGGCTGGCCGCTACATCGACCTTTCAGTCACGCTCGACTCAACGCCTGAAGGAACCCCCGACCTCCTCGCAGTTGAGGTAGCCCGGACCTCTCACGCCGATGGCGCGCAGGCAATCGAGACGATGCTTGGCGTTGGCCCGGAGCTGCTGCGAAATGGCGAAGGCTGGACTGTCGAAACAATCACACTTGGCACCCACAACACAACCCACGTGGACGCACCGTGGCACTACAACAGCCAGGTTGAAGGCAAGCCAGCGCAGACGATCGACGAGCTGCCACTCGAGTGGTTCCACGGTCCTGGCGTCGTGATTGACGCAACCGGTCGCGAGGATGGAGCCTCAGTCACGGTCGCAGACCTTGAAGCTGAGCTTGAGCGAATCGGCCACGACCTGCAGCCGGGTGATGTCGTCCTCATCCACACTGGCACTGACGCCTTCCTTGACGACCCGGGTTACATGGCCAAGGGGTGCGGTGTCTCAGCTGAGGCAACCTTGTGGCTTTGTGACAAGGGCATCAGGCTGATGGGCATTGACGCTTGGGGTTGGGACGAGCCGCTCTGGATGCAGGCCGCTCAAGCCAACGAGTCGGGCGAGGCCGGAGTCTTCTGGGCCGCCCACCAATGTGACCGTGCCTACTGCCAGATCGAGCGCCTCCGTGGCCTCGACCAACTGCCCCCAACTGGCTTTGAAGTCTTCGCCTTCCCTCTGAAGGTCAAGGGCGGCAGTGCTGGCCCATCTCGCGTCGTTGCACTAGTTCGCGACTAGGAAGCCCTTACGGCTGAGGCAGGAGCGGAAATCCGAGAACCAAGTCCTGATTGACCGTCTTGTACGACAGCCTCGTAGGGTTGGCCGCGAGAGGGACAACGCCGATCATGCCGGGGGAAACAACCTCAGCAACTAGGACCTTGCCGGGTCGGCTGAGAGTCACCTTGGGCTCCCCTCCGAACCTGCCGAAGCCGGCGACAGTCCGATCAACAAAGGTCATTTTGCCTCCCCTCACCGCGATCTCGTAGTAAGGCACCCTGTCGGGCCACCCAAACTCATTCAGCGCGCCCGTGTCAAACGCTATGTAAATCTGAACATTGGTCGTGGTAAGTGCTTTACCGCGGAATGTGATCACTGTACGCCACTTACCTGTGGCGTTGTCGATGCTCATGCTTTCAGTGATCACGTCAAGATCGGAAGAGCGTCG
>CALJKH010000228.1 GCA_937973575.1 uncultured Solirubrobacterales bacterium
GGCGAGACCTCGATGGGGTAGTCGATGATGTAGGTGGGGTGCCACAACTGCGACTCGGCAGTCGCCGCGGTTCAGCGAGCGCGGCGTCGCTGGCGAGGAAGTTGAGCTCCGCCTGCAGCTGAAGCTTCTGGCCGATGTTGGACTTGTCGGATTACCTAACGCTGGTAAGAGCTCGCTACTTGCTGCCATGACTAGGGCACGGCCGAAGATCGCCGGCTATCCGTTCACCACTCTTGAGCCGGTCCTAGGAACCATTGAGGCAGACGAGCGTCAGCTTGTGGTGGCTGACATCCCAGGTCTGATTGAAGGGGCAAGCGAAGGCGCTGGTCTCGGGGACGAGTTCCTAGCTCATGTCGAGCGGACCCGACTGCTTGTTCATGTTCTGGACTTGGCGCCACTTGATGGAAGCGACCCCGTCACGAACTTCGAGACTGTTGAAGAGGAACTGAAGGCCCACGACGAGCGGCTCGCTCGCCTGCCGCGAATCATCGCCTTGAGTAAGGCTGACCTTGTGAGTCCGGAGGATGCAGCTCAGGCGCAAAGGGATTGGCAGGGGCGGGTTGGTGACGATGTCACAGTTCTCGTAACCAGTTCGGCCACTGCTCTGGGTGTTGCCGACCTGTCGAAACTGCTCGTGCGCACCGTGCCTGATCTTGAGCCCGTCGTCTCTGAGATCCCTGAAGGACGGACGATCTTCCGCCCGGCAGCGAGCCGTGGATTCGAGATTGAGCAGGATGAGGATGGTTTGTGGATCGTTGCTGGCGAGGGCATCGAGAAGTTGGTCGCGCGGTTTGATCTAGAGAACGATGAGGCTGTAGCTGAGCTAGAAAGACGCTTGCGTTTGATCGGAGTGATCCGCGCACTTGAGGCTGCTGGTTTTGAGCACGGTGAGGATGTTGAAATCGCAGGCATCGTTTTCGAGCTTGACCCTGAGTAACCTCGGGCAGTAATGGCAATCGTTGTAGCCAAATTAGGGTCGAGCATCGTCTCCAACAGTGAAGGGCAACTCCGTGAGGATGTCCTAGCTTCGGTCTGCTCGGATGTCGCAAAGCTCACAGCAGCCGGGGATTCAGTAGTCGTAGTTTCAAGCGGTGCCATTGCCCGTGGGGTCGCAGAGATTGGCTTGAGTAAGCGTCCGAGCGCCCTCGACGAGCTGCAGGCTGCCAGCGCTGTTGGCCAGGCGGCGCTCTTTCAGTCGTGGCGCACGGAGTTCGCGAAGCACGAGCTTGGTGCGGCGCAGGTTCTCCTCACCCTTCATGACATTGAGGAGCGTGCGTCGAATGTGCGGGTAGCTGCAACGCTTCGCAAGTTGCTCGACTGGGGAACGATTCCAGTCATCAATGAGAACGACACAACGACCACTGAAGAAATCACGTTCGGCGACAACGACGTGCTCGCTGCTCAGGTTGCAATTCTGCTCGGGGCCCGGACTCTCGTTCTCCTGACTGAAGCCGACGGTCTGCATGAATCGGATCCCCGCGTAAACCCAGACTCTCCGCTTGTCAGGGAGGTCACTGAGTTCAGCCAGCTTGATGGATTCGACATAGCCCAGACGGCCAATGACCTGGGGTCTGGTGGCATGCGCTCCAAGGTCGTTAGCGCTGAGATGGCAACTGCTGCCGGCATCGAAACAATCGTCGCTCCGGGCCTTGCTGCGGGGTCGCTTTTCACTGCAGCGACAGGCGGAGAGATTGGTACCGCCTTCCGAGCCGGTTCAGGCGGGCATGGATCATTTAAGTCGTGGCTTCGCTTTGCGAAACAGACTCGCGGCATCCTCACTGTCGACAGTGGTGCGATGGAGGCCTTGCGCGGTGGCGGTACAAGTCTTCTACCTGTTGGAGTGCGGGCTGTAGAGGGAGACTTCTCCGCCGGTGACGCGGTGAATGTCATCTGCGAAGGCGAGCTTGTAGGTAAGGGGCTTGTTGCGTACGCAGCCGATGAGCTTCGGACTGTCGCCGGGTTGAAGACGCCGGATGTCATTGCGCTGATTCCGGGCGCCCCGGATGAGGCAATCCATCGGGATCGATTTGTACTCGCATAGCGCGACTATCCTGAGGACCTAAGTGAGCACAACCAGCGAAACAGTCATCAGTCTCCTTGAGGAAGCAAAAGCTGCTTCCAAGATCCTCGCTGCCTCGAATGGAAGTCTTAGGGCAGCTGCAATTGAACTGGTCGCCGACCGCATTCTCGAGCGCACAGAAGAGATCCTTGCCGCCAACGCCTTGGATCTGGAGGCTGGACAGGAGGCTGGGCTTGATTCGGCAG